>JARDZH010000531.1 GCA_029240955.1 Pseudomonas sp.
GGTCGAAGAATACGAAAGGTCCGACGCTTCGGCAGCGAGCGGAGGGCAGGGGGCGCAGAATGGGCTGTCCTTCCACATCCTCGGCGCGGGGCTTGATCGTCAACATTTAACGGGTCTCCCAAGACAATGCAAGAATCATAGCGGTATCCGGACTTTGCGGCTCATCAAAAGCGGCGCATTAAAAAAGCGCCCCGAGAGGCGCTTTTCTGTACAGCCGATGCGAATTACTGACCTTGCCAGCGCTTCAGCACCAGTGTGGCGTTGGTGCCACCGAAACCGAAGCTGTTGCTCATGACCTGATCGATCTTGGCATTTTCAACGGTCTTGAGCTGGATAGGCATGTCAGCGACTGCCGGGTCCACTTCGTCGATGTTGGCTGAACCGGCGATGAAATTGTTCTCCATCATCAGCAGGCAGTAGATCGCCTCGTGAACGCCTGCGGCGCCCAGCGAGTGACCGGACAGGCTCTTGGTGGAGCTGATGGCCGGTGCGTTGTCGCCGAATACCGCGCGCACGCCTTCCATTTCCTTGACGTCGCCGACCGGGGTCGAGGTGCCATGGGTGTTGAGGTAGTCGATGGAGCCTTCGACGGTAGACAGCGCCATCTGCATGCAGCGGATTGCGCCTTCACCGCTTGGAGCCACCATGTCGTAGCCATCGGAAGTGGCGCCGTAGCCAACGATTTCCGCGTAGATCTTGGCGCCGCGGGCCAGAGCGTGTTCCAGCTCCTCAACCACGACCATGCCGCCACCGCCGGCGATGACGAAACCGTCACGCTTGGCGTCGTAGGCGCGGGAGGCCTTGTCCGGGGTTTCGTTGTACTGAGTGGACAACGCGCCCATGGCGTCGAACAGGAACGACTGGCTCCAGTGTTCTTCTTCACCGCCGCCGGCAAAGACGATGTCCTGCTTGCCCAGCTGGATCTGCTCGACAGCGTTGCCGATGCAGTGTGCGCTGGTGGCGCAGGCCGACGAGATCGAGTAGTTCACACCCTTGATCTTGAACGGGGTCGCCAGGCAGGCCGATACGGTGCTGCCCATGGTGCGGGTTACACGGTACGGGCCGACGCGCTTGACGCCTTTCTCGCGCAACGTGTCCAGCGCTTCCATCTGGTTGAGGGTCGAAGCGCCGCCGCTGCCGGCGATCAGGCCGGTGCGGATGTTGGAAACCTGCTCTTCGGTCAGACCGGAATCGGCGATCGCGTCTTTCATGGCCAGGTAGGCATAGGCCGCGGCGTGACCGACGAAGCGGAAGATCTTGCGATCGATCAGTTCTTCGAGGTTGAGGTCGATGGAGCCGGAAACCTGGCTACGCAGACCCATTTCGGCATATTCCGGGTTGAAGCGGATGCCAGGGCGGTTAGCACGCAGGTTGGCGGTGACGGTGTCTTTGTCATTGCCCAAGCAGGAAACAATACCCAGACCAGTGATAACGACGCGGCGCATGCGAGTACCCTTAGAAATTTTCAGTGGAAGTAAACAGGCCGACACGCAGTCCCTCGGCACTGTAGATTTCGCGACCATCGACGCTCACGGTGCCTTCGGCGATTGCCAGGACCAGTTTGCCGCGCATGGTGCGCTTGATTTGAATGTTGTAGGTGACTTTCTTGGCAGTCGGCAGGACCTGACCGAAGAACTTCACTTCGCCCGAACCCAGGGCGCGGCCACGGCCGGGGTTGCCCTGCCAGCCGAGGTAGAAGCCCACCAGCTGCCACATGGCGTCCAGCCCCAGGCAACCCGGCATCACCGGATCACCTTCGAAGTGACAGGCGAAGAACCACAGGTCCGGGTTGATATCCAGTTCGGCGACCAATTCACCCTTGCCGTACTTGCCGCCTTCTTCACTGATGTAAGTGATGCGATCGACCATCAGCATGTTGGGGGCGGGCAATTGCGCGTTACCTGGGCCGAACAGCTCGCCACGACTGCAGCGCAGCAGGTCTTCCCGGGTAAAGGCGTGTTGTTTGGTCATGCGAGCTCCTCAATGATCTTGTGCGGCAGGTTGGGGCGCCACTGGCCCAAACGCCAGTCCTGGCGGGGTGAATCGCCAGGACATGTCTGGCAGCCTACTCATAGACTGTTGCGTTGTAGTGAAAGTCACAGCGCGGGGGAAAATGAATGTACACCTGTGCACTGAAATGCGTCATCCGAACGACCGCGCTGGTCTATCTGGGTGACAAGACTGCCGCAATTTAGCATTAATCGCCAGTCGCAGGTGCCCCAATGGCTAACCAGCGCTGCAAAATCTGCTGCAAATCAGCGTGTTTGAACGGCTTTGCCAGGTAGTCGTCCATCCCCGCCTGTAAACAGGCGTCGCGGTCACCCTGCAGGACATTGGCGGTAAGCGCGACGATCGGCAAGGTTTCCAGGCCTGGAATCTGCCTGATCTGACGAGTGGCCTGGTAGCCGTCCATGACCGGCAGTCGGCAGTCCATCAGGATCAGCGCATGGTTGCCGGCGCGCGCCATGCTCACCGCCTGCTCACCGTTGACCGCAACATCCACTTCGCAGCCCAGGCTCTGCAGCATCGCCAGCACCACGGTGCGATTGACCGCGTTGTCTTCGACCAGCAAAACCCGGTACGGCGTGTCCTGCGCAGCAATACCCAGGGCGGGAAGGCTGACATCAGGTCGAACCGCCGACAGGGCCAGGGGAATCTGCAAGGTAAAGGTGGAACCGGTTCCTTCCTCGCTCTGGGCGTGCAGACTGCCGCCCATGCGATCGGCAAGCGTGCGGGCGATGGGCAGACCCAGCCCGGTGCCGCCATAACGGCGGGAGATCGAGCTGTCGGCCTGCTTGAAGGCATCGAACATGGATTCCAGGCGATCAGCCTGGATGCCGATTCCGGTATCGCTGACCGTGCAGGTGAACCGCAAGGTGTCAGTTCCTTCCATCGCCCAGATCAGCGCGACGCGTACGCTCCCCGATTCAGTGAATTTGAGGGCGTTGCCGATCAGATTCACCAGAATCTGGCGGATTCTGGTCGGGTCGCCCAGCACCTTGACGGCTTCCAGCCCCGGCTGAACCTGCAGA
>JARDZH010000532.1 GCA_029240955.1 Pseudomonas sp.
TAACGGATGCGTGCGATCAGCTCGATGGTGTCGGGCAGTTTCACCAGGTAGTCATTGGCGCCAGCCGCAAACGCCGCACTCTTGATCAGCGGATCTTCCTTGGTAGAAAGCACGATGATCGGAATGTCGCGGGTCAGCGGGTTGTTGCGGTATTCGCGCACCAGAGTGAGTCCGTCCAGCCCGGGCATCACCAGATCCTGAAGGATCACAGTCGGCTTGATTTGCACGGCCTGCTCGATGGCCTGGTGCGGATCGGCGCAGAAATGGAAGTCGATGTTCTCTTCACTGGCCAGTCCACGGCGAACCGCCTCACCGATCATGGCCTGGTCGTCGACCAGCAATACCATGGCCGACTCGCCGTCCGGGGCCTTGAGTTCATCGAGCTGCAAATCATGCATGAAGCGTCTCCTGGTCACCGGCGGACGGTGAGTTCACCTGGAAAATCATTGAGCGAATACCTCGACCAAGCGAGGCGCAATAGTGGTCAGCGATCTGATTTCAACGGCTGCATCGAGGTTGGCCGCGGCTTTGGGCATGCCGTAGACCGCAGAGCTTGCCTGATCCTGGGCGATGGTCAGAAAGCCCTGTTCGCGCAGGGTTTTGAGGCCCTGCGCGCCATCACGCCCCATGCCGGTCAGCAGGACGCCTACGGCGTCGCCACTCCAGTAGCGGGCCACACTTTCGAAAAACACATCGATCGAGGGCCGATAAATCTCATGCACCGGTTCAGCGGTGTACGCAAGCGTACCGTTTTTCAGTAAACGAATGTGATGATTGGTGCCGGCCAGAAGCACTGTACCCGGTTGCGGCTGTTCGCCTTCGCGTGCCAGCCGCACCGGCATCCCCGACACGGTTGCCAGCCATTCCGCCATGCCTGCGGCGAATATCTGGTCGACATGCTGCACCAGAACGATCGCCGCCGGGTAATTGTTCGGCAGGTCCCGCAACAGGACTTCCAGCGCCGCGGGACCGCCTGCGGAAGAGCCGATGGCGACCAGACGGCTGCGCCGGGAGTGCGAGCGCGGCGCTGGAGCGGCGACCGGCGCGCTGCCGGTGCGCTGGCCGATCAGCCATTCGATATTGAGAATCTTGCGCAGCAGTGGCGCGGCCGCTTCCCTGGGGTTGCCCGCGCCGATGGCGGGCGTGTCCACGACATCCAGCGCGCCGTGACCCATCGCCTCGAACACGCGGTGCACGTTCTGCTCGCGGTCGACGGTCACCAGCACGATGGCGCACGGGGTCTCCGTCATGATCCGGCGAGTGGCCTCGACGCCATCCATCACCGGCATGATCAGGTCCATCAGGATCAGATCGGGTGTCTGTCGCGCGCAGTTAGCGACCGCTTCGGCGCCGTTGTGCGCCACCCAGACGATCTGATGCGAGGGCTCGAAGGCCAGCGCCCGTCGCAGTGCTTCGACGGCCATGGGCATGTCGTTGACGATAGCTATTTTCATCCGTGAGCGTCTCCAATCAATTCGGCGACTGCATCGAGCAAGGCGTCGTCATGAAAACTTGCCTTGGCCAGGTAGTAATCCGCACCGGCATCCAGCCCGCGGCGTCGGTCTTCCTCGCGATCTTTGTAGGAAACGACCATGACGGGCAGCGACTGCAAGCGAGTGTCGCGTCGCAGCAAGGTCACCAGTTCGATGCCGTCCATGCGCGGCATGTCGATGTCGGTGATCAGCAGATCGAAGTCTTCGGCGCGAAGGGCGTTCCAGCCGTCCATGCCATCGACCGCAACGGCGACTTCATAGCCGCGACCTACCAGCAACTTGCGCTCCAATTCGCGGACCGTCAACGAGTCGTCTACAACCAGCACTCGTTTACGTGCCACGGCACCGGCCTGCCGGTCGCGACGATCGATCCTTTCCAGGCGTCCGGTGTTGAGCAGTTTTTCGACCGAGCGCAGCATGTCTTCGACATCGATGATCAGGACCACCGAGCCGTCATCGAGCAGCGCACCGGCCGACACGTCCTGAACCTTGCCCAGCCGCGCATCCAGCGGCATCACCACCAGCGTGCGCTCGCCGATGAACCGCTCCACGGCCACGCCGTAGACGGCATCGCGCTCGCGGATCACGACAACCTTGAGCGCCGCATCGGGGTTGTGGATGGGCGGACGGTTCAGCAACTGGCTGGCCGACACCAGACCGACATGACGCTCGTCGTGCCAGAAGTGCTGCCGGCCTTCCAGCTGCACGATGTCATCCGGCTGCAGGTCGCGCATGTGCTCGATATGCGCCAGCGGAAAGGCGTACGCCTCGCCACCCACTTCGACCACCAAACTGCGTACTACCGAAAGCGTCAGCGGCAGCTCGATCCGAAAGCGGCTGCCCGCGCCCGGCGACTGTTCCAGCCCGACGCTGCCGTGCATCTGCCGGACCATGTGCTGCACGGCGTCGAGCCCCACGCCACGGCCCGAGACCTGAGTGACCTTGTCGCGCAGACTGAAGCCGGGCAGGAACAGAAAGCTCAGCAGTTCTTCTTCGCTCAACTGGGCAGCAGTTTCGGCCGGCGACAGGCCGCGCTGAATGATATTGCTGCGCAGACGCTCCAGATCCACCCCACCGCCGTCGTCACTCAGCTCGACCACCAAGAGACCTGCATGGTGGGAGGCGCGCAGACGGATCAGACCTTCCGCTGGCTTGCCCCGCGCGCTACGCAGTTCCGGCAGTTCGATGCCGTGGTCGACCGCATTGCGCAACAGATGGGTCAGCGGCGCTTCGAGCTTTTCCAGCACGTCGCGGTCGACCTGGGTTTTTTCGCCCTCGATCTGCAAACGCACCTGCTTGCCGAGTTCGCGGCCCAGGTCGCGCACCATGCGCGCTTGCCCGGTCAGTACATCAGCGAATGGCCGCATGCGGCAGGCCAGTGCCGTGTCGTACAGCAGCTGCGCGCGCTGACCCGACTGCCAGCCGAATTCATCCAGCTCGGCGGTCTGCTGCACCAGCATCTGCTGCGCCTGGGACAACAGATTACGGGCTTCTTCCAGCGCCTTCTGCGCGTCCGTGCCCGATCCGGCTTCTCCCAG
>JARDZH010000533.1 GCA_029240955.1 Pseudomonas sp.
GTTGACTGCTCCAATGACTGCAGAGCCGAGTGACGACGATAAGGACCTTGGGCATACTGAGCGACCTTTTTAAGCCCCCTCATCAAGGAATCGCCCATGTTCAAGGTAAACGAGTATTTCGACGGTACCGTCAAATCCATCGCGTTCAGCCAGACCGAAGGTCAGGCCACCATTGGTGTGATGGCTGCGGGCGAGTACGAATTCGGCACCGCTCAGCGCGAGATCATGCATGTGATTTCCGGTGAGCTGGCCGTCAAGCTGCCAGGCAGCGAGAGCTGGGAAACCTTCGCCACCGGCAGCCAGTTCAATGTGCCTGCCAACAGCAAGTTCCAGCTCAAGGTCAGCGTCGATACCGCTTACCTCTGCGAATACCGCTAAGCGCTCCGCTCTACCCTGATTCGCCTTCCGGCCAGCCTCACTCCGGTTGCGGAAGGCGAACAGGTAGCCTGGTTCTTCCTACGCGAAAGCCTCTTTTCCAACATTGAATTGAAGCGACGCCAGCCGTGCGTAGAGCGGGTTGCTGTCGATCAATTGCGCATGGGTGCCGATCGCGACCAACCGACCCTGGTCGATCACTGCAATCCGGTCCGCGTTCTTCACTGTAGCTAGGCGATGCGCGATGACCAGCGTGGTCCGCCCTTTCATCAGGTCCGGCAGCGCCTGTTGAATGAGATGCTCGCTTTGAGCATCCAGCGCACTGGTCGCTTCATCGAGCAGCAGAATCGGCGCGTCCACCAGCAGCGCTCTGGCGATTGCCAGCCGCTGGCGCTGACCGCCCGACAATCCAGCCCCGCCCTCGCCCAGCTGTGTTTGATAGCCGTCAGCCATTTCAAGTATGAACTCATGAGCATGCGCGATGCGGGCGGCGGCCTGTACCTGCTCGACGCTCGCACCGGGGTTGCCGTACCTGATGTTGTCCTCGACGCTGCCCACAAACAGTGCCGGATTCTGCGCAACGTGGGCGAAACAGCGGCGCAGGTCCTGCGGGTCCAGTCGGTCGATTGGAATTTCATCGACCAGAATGCGCCCATGCTGCGGGTCGTAGAAGCGCAGGAGCAGGTCGAATAGCGTCGACTTGCCTGCACCGGACGGCCCGACCAGCGCCACGGTTTCACCCGCTTCGACCGTCAGGCTGAGGCTGGCCAGCGCCCTGCGGTCCGGGCGTGAAGCGTAGGCGAAGCTGACGTTTTCCAGCGTCAGTCGTCCGCTGACACGCGCCGGCAGACTCAATCGATCCTGCGCAGGCGCGACGATTTCACTGCGCGCCGCAAGCAGCTCGCTGATCCGCTCGGCCGCGCCCGCCGCGCGCTGCAGCTCGCCGATCACTTCACTCAACGTGCCGAACGCCATACCGACAATCAGCGCGTAGAACACGAAGGCGGCCAACTCGCCGCTGGAGATGGACCCGTTGATCACATCCATGCCGCCCACCCAGAGCATCACGGCCACCGCGCCCATCACCAGCACGATGACCAGCGTTATCAGCCACGAGCGTTGCAGGATGCGTTTGCGAGCGGTGTCGAACGCCTGCTCGGCGGTACGTGCGAAATGTTGCTTGTCCTGCTGCTGGTGGTTGTAGGCCTGCACCGTTTTGATCTGTCCCAACGTTTGCGCGACGTAACTGCCGACGTCGGCGATGCGGTCCTGGCTTTGCCGCGACAGATTGCGTACCCGGCGGCCGAACATCAGGATCGGCGCGATGATCAGTGGCAACGCCACCACCACGATGCTGGTGAGTTTCGGGTTGGTGATGAACAGCAGCACAATTCCGCCAATCACCATCAGGGCGTTGCGCAAAAACATCGAAAGCGAAGAACCGACCACCGATTGCAGCAAGGTGGTGTCGGCCGTCAGCCGTGACTGTATTTCCGAGCTGCGGTTGCTTTCATAAAAGCCTGGGTGCAGGTCGACCAGATGATCGAAAACCTGTTTGCGAAGATCGGCCACCACGCGTTCGCCAATCCACGACACCAGATAGAAACGGGTGAAGGTGCCCACGGCGAGGCCGACGATGAGCACCATGAAAAAACCGATCGACCGTTCCAGCATCTCTGCCGACTGGGTCATGAAGCCCTGATCCACCATCATTTTGATGCCCTGCCCGATCGACAAGGTGATGCCCGCGGTCACGACCAGCGCCAGCAACGCACCCGCCGCGTGCCAGCGATAAGGCGAAATGAAGCTCAAGGCCAGACGAATGGCCTGCCGCTGGCGCCGGGAAAACACCGAAATCGTCAAAAGAGTACCTGCCTGTCCGGAAATGCTTGAGTCGCAAAGCCTACACCTGTACTCATCAGGAATCTGCGCAGATGTTCAACCGCAATGTGAACTTTCCCGAGCGCAGTCGGGTCATGTGTTGTGGCCGTATGACAGCACTGGACAAGAGCGTCCTCGAACGGGGGTTATCGCCGGTCCCCCAGTGCTGAAGTGTCAGGCCGACTTGCGTACGAACGGTTGAGAAATGTCACGGCACATTCATCGAGCGCGGGTAATTTCAAAGTGCACCTGATGAAAGGAGATAGACCATGAGTCTGCAAGAGCATAACAACGCCCTCGAAGTCGTTCGGGCTACGCCCAATCTGCCGGTGGGTGGTGCAGTACTGGATCAGGACGGCCGTGAAATCCTGATTACCGAGGAAATGGTCCAGGCCGCGTGCCAGGAATGCGACAAGCAGTGGGTCACACCTGAACGACCCCAGCGTCGGGTTTTTTCTGCCTGCCGTTCGGTCAGACCAGCTCCGCGCCCAGCGCCAGCACCAGTTGGCGCAGCTGCGGCGATTCCCCTTCCACCCTGACTTTCAGCCCATCGATCTCGCGACGCGGTGGGTACTGTTTGCGCAGTGCGTCAAAGGCCAGACGCTGCTCGGCAACGTCGTCCACCAGACTGCGGCGAAACTCTGCGTCGTCGCGACGCGGGTCGTACACGCCGCGACACAGCATGTTGAGCGCCCAGGTCGGATCGGTGTTCGCATCCAGATGCACCTGTGCGAGCCAGGGTCTGGGCAACAGGTCGGCAAGACTGATCGTCGCCGGCTGGCCCAGGAACGCGCAGAGCGCCTGGTAGATCTGTGCGGTACCGCGCTGCCGACCGTCCAGGCTGTAACCGGCGATGTGCGGCGTGCCGATCACGCACAGGTCCGCCAGTTCCAGGTTGACCTGCGGCTCGCCTTCCCAGACGTCGAGCACCGCTTGAAGGTCGTCGCGCGCCAACAGCACATCGTGCAGCGCTGCGTTATCCACCACCGCACCGCGGCTGGCGTTGATCAGCCAGGCACCTTCTTTCAGTTGCGCCAGACGCGCGGCGTCGAACAGGTGATGAGTGGCCTGTTCGCCTGAGCGAGTGAGCGGCGTATGCAGGCTGATGACGTCGCAGCGGCGAATGATCTCGTCGAGACTGACGAAATCACCGCCCTCGTCGGCCTGACGCGGAGGATCGCAGACCAGCACGTTCCAGCCCAACGCCTTGAGCACCTTGACCAGACGCCCACCCACTTGCCCGGCGCCGACGATTCCGTACGTGCGTTCGCCCAGCTCGACGCCCTCGATTTCCGCCAGGGTCAGCAGGCTGCCGAGCACGTAGTCCACGACGCCACGGGCGTTGCAGCCCGGCGCGCTCGACCAGCGGATGCCGGCTTGCTGAATGTAGTCCAGGTCCAGGTGGTCGGTGCCGATGGTGCAGGTCCCGACGAAACGCACGGGGCTGCCGTCTAGCATGGCGGCGGTGACCGGCGTGACCGAGCGAACCAGCAGGATGTCGGCGTCGGCGACCGCTGCACGGTCGATGGACCGGCCCGGCAGACGGCGGATCTCACCGAAGCCCGCGAAGAAGGCATCGAGCAGCGGGATGTTTTCGTCAGCGACGATGCGCATAAAGATGTACTCGGCAATGCTGCATGATTGTTTCGCGGGTCCGCGTGAGGTTTCAGTCGATCTTCTTGCGAATCCAGTAGAGGAAGGTGTCGCCGTCGGCCTGCTGCTCGATCAGCTCGTGACCCAAAAACACGCAGAACTTGGGAATGTCGCGCTGGGTCGAGGGATCGGTGGCGATCACCTTGAGCAGGCCGCCGCCGTGCAGGTCACGCACCTTCTGGTGCAGCATCATTACAGGTTCGGGACAGTTGAGCCCGCTGGCATCCAGCACGGCGTCAACGGACAGGGTTTCGGTGGATTCAGACATGAGTAACTCCAGAAAGCTGGCGGGCATTGTTACCCAATTCCCGTACCCAGGCCAAACGGCTTGTCGGGCGCCGTGGATGAACAGGGTCTCGAAACCCGGAACCACAGGTTCCCCATGGCAGTCCACACAGATTGAGACGTCAAGCCGCGCCCCGACCTGATGCACCCGGCGCAAGCTGCATGAAGCCCGCACACATTCCATAAGGAGTCGTTCATGCCTTCCCTCGATAGCCTGAAATGCCTGAAAACCCTGCAGATCGATGACACCACTTATCACTATTTCAGCTTGCCCGAAGCCGCCCGAAGCCTGGGGGAACTGAATCGTCTGCCGATGTCGCTCAAAGTTCTGCTGGAGAATCTGTTGCGCTGGGAAGACGGCAAGACCGTCACCGGTACGGATCTCACCGCACTGGCCGGCTGGCTCGCCGAGCGCCGTTCGGACCGCGAAATCCAGTATCGCCCGGCCCGGGTGCTGATGCAGGACTTTACCGGCGTTCCGGCGGTGGTCGACCTGGCGGCCATGCGCGCCGCCGTCGCCAAAGCGGGCGGCGACCCGCAGCGAATCAATCCTTTGTCGCCGGTCGATCTGGTGATCGACCATTCGGTGATGGTTGACCGGTTCGGCGACCAGGATGCGTTTGGGGAAAACGTCGATTTCGAAATGCAGCGCAACGGCGAGCGCTACGCCTTTCTGCGTTGGGGGCAGAGCGCGTTCGACAACTTCAGCGTGGTGCCGCCCGGCACTGGGATCTGCCATCAGGTCAATCTGGAGTATCTGGGCCGCACCGTCTGGACCAAGGAAGAAGACGGCCGGACCTATGCCTTTCCGGATACGCTGGTCGGCACCGATTCCCACACCACCATGATCAATGGCCTGGGTGTACTGGGTTGGGGTGTCGGCGGCATCGAGGCCGAGGCGGCCATGCTGGGGCAGCCGGTGTCGATGCTGGTCCCCGAAGTCATAGGGTTCAAACTCACCGGCAAACTGCGCGAAGGCATCACCGCAACCGACCTGGTGCTGACCGTCACGCAAATGCTGCGCAAGAAAGGGGTGGTCGGCAAATTCGTGGAGTTCTATGGCGATGGCCTCGCGGACCTGCCGCTGGCCGACCGGGCCACGATTGCCAACATGGCGCCTGAGTACGGCGCGACCTGCGGCTTCTTCCCGGTAGACGATGTGACGCTGGAATACCTGCGTCTGTCCGGCCGGCCCGCGCAGACCGTCAAACTGGTCGAGGCCTATTGCAAGGCTCAAGGCCTGTGGCGCCTGCCCGGTCAGGAACCTTCCTTCACCGACAGCCTGGAACTGGACATGGGCGCGGTGGAGTCCAGCCTCGCCGGCCCGAAACGACCACAGGATCGCGTTCCGCTGCCGGCGGTCCCTCAGGCCTTCGAGGATTTCCTGGGTCTGCAGGTGAAACCGGCCAAGGTCGAAGAAGGTCGCCTGGAAAGCGAAGGCGGCGGTGGCGTTGCGGT
>JARDZH010000534.1 GCA_029240955.1 Pseudomonas sp.
GCAACTGGGCGTGGGCGAAGCTGTGGCAAAGCGCAACGCCTTGCTGGTGGCCGGTGCGTCGTTGTTCGCGCTGGTGACCGCGATGGTCATGCGCACCGCGCATCACTGGAGCGACGTGCCCTGGAGCAGCGAGGAGCTGTTCGCTTCGATGCGTGTGCAGGCGGGTCTCTCGATCGTCTGGACGCTGATGGCGCTGGCCTTGATGATCGGCGGCCACCTGGGTCGTCGGCGGGAGATCTGGATCGCCGGCGCGGCGCTGATCGCGGTGGTTGTCGCCAAGTTGTTCTTCGTCGAACTCAGCGATCGCGGCTCGATGGCGCGCATTGTTTCGTTCATAGGTGTTGGCATGCTGCTACTAGTGGTGGGATATTTCGCACCACTACCACCGAAATATTCGGACAAAGAAGCCCGCGAAGCGCCCGATCTGCCTCCTGAAGCAGCGCCGCGCCAGCCATGAGGAACCTGATCTTGAGTCGTCCGTTCACCTTGAAGATCGCGGCGCTGGGCGCCGTCCTGTGTGCGGCGATGACTGCTCATGCCCAGGACAAGCCTGCGGACTTCGCCAGCCAGACGCCGCTGAGCCTGAGCGGCCAGGGCCCGTGGTATCGCATCGAACTGCCGCTGGCCGTGCAGCTCAATGCCCGCGATCCGAACCTGGGCGATTTGCGTATTTTCAACAGCGAAGGTCAGGCGCAAGCCTACGCCCTGGCCCAGCAGGTTCCGACTCAGGAACAGGCGTCCACACCGGTGAAATGGTTTCCGCTCTACACGACCGCCGAGGCCGGCGATGCAATACCTGTGATCCGCATCGAGCGATCGGCCAGCGGCAGTGTGCTGGAAGTCCAGCCACAGAGCGACATCGAGGCTGGCGAAGAAATTCTGCGCGGCTGGCTGCTGGACACCAGCGCCATCGAAGCACCTCTGGAGCAACTGGTCATCGACTGGAACACCGAGCGCGAAGGCTTCCAGCACTTCAGCATCGAAGCCAGCGACGACTTGCAGCACTGGCGTTCCTGGGGCGATGGCCAGGTCGCACGGCTGTCGTTCTCTGACGAAGTGGTCGAGCAGCGCGAAGTCGGTCTGCCGGGTTACCGCGCCCGCTATCTGCGTCTGCTGTGGCGCTCACCGAGCAATGCCCCGACGCTGACATCTGCGCATCTGCTCAGCGCGCCTGCAGACAGCCCGACCTTGCCACTGACCTGGTCGCCGGCCATCAGCGGCAAATCGGGACAGCCCAATCAATATCTCTGGGAGTTGCCGGTCGGCTTGCCGATCGAGCGGGTCAAAGTGGCGATCGCCCAGCCCAACAGTCTGGCGCCCGGCACACTTTACGGCCGCATGGACGACCGGGAGCCCTGGCAAGTCATCAGCAGCGGCTTGCTGTATCGCCTGACGCAAAACGGCAGCGACGCGGTGCAGGACCAGTTGCAGTTGTCCGGCCAGGTAGTGCGGCAATTGAAACTTGAGGTCGATGACCGGGGCGGCGGTCTGGGCTCGCAAGCGCCCGAACTGAGCGTTGCGGTGCAAGCGACTCAAGTGGTGTTTCTGGCGCGAGGCGCAGGCCCGTTCACCCTGGCGGTCGGTAACGCGCGCGCCAAGGCAGCCAGTTTGCCGTTGACGACGCTTATCCCCGACTTTGTACCGCAGCGGCTGAACACGCTGGACCTTGCCCAACCCAGTACAGCGCCGGTCGTCAATATGGCTGCCGCACCTGTCGCTACTGACGTCAGCAGCCCGGATTTCAAGCGTATCGGGCTGTGGGCCGTTCTGGTTGGCGGGGTGCTGATGCTTGGCTGGATGGCGTTCAGCACATGGCGCGCATCGAGCGCCAGACGCTGAGCCAGAGCGGTTGCCTGCACACCTTTTACAGCTACGCTATTGCCGGGCGTGAACTGAATCAGCCCGGCACCAGTCTCATAGCAGCATTACCTTGCCACTCGCGCTAAACTGCGCGGGTTTCCCCTTCCCATTTTCGGAGCACTCCATGTCCCGCGTTACACTAAGTCGCTACTTGATTGAGCAGACCCGCAGCAACAACACTCCTGCCGATCTGCGCTTCCTGATCGAAGTGGTGGCGCGCGCATGCAAGGAAATCAGCCACGCGGTCTCCAAAGGCGCGCTGGGCGGTGTGCTCGGCAGCATGGGCACCGAGAACGTGCAGGGCGAAGTGCAGAAGAAGCTCGACGTCATCTCCAACGAAATCCTGCTCGAAGCCAACGAATGGGGCGGTCACCTGGCGGGCATGGCTTCCGAGGAAATGGACAACGCTTACCAGATCCCGGGCAAATACCCGAAGGGCGCGTACCTGCTGGTATTCGACCCACTGGACGGTTCGTCGAACATCGACATCAACGCGCCAGTCGGCACCATCTTCTCGGTGCTGCGTTGCCCGAACGAATACCTGAGCCAGAACGAAGCCTTGAACGAAAAGGCCTTCCTGCAGCCAGGCACTGAGCAGGTCGCCGCCGGTTACGCCATCTACGGCCCGCAAACCATGCTGGTCCTGACCTTGGGCGATGGCGTGAAAGGCTTCACGCTGGACCGCGAAATGGGCAGTTTCGTGCTGACTCACGAAAACATCACCATTCCTGAAACCACTCAGGAATTCGCCGTCAACATGTCCAACCAGCGTCACTGGGAAGCTCCGGTGCAGCGCTACGTCAGCGAGCTGCTGGCCGGCGATGAAGGTCCGCTGAAAAAGAACTACAACATGCGCTGGGTCGCGGCGATGGTTGCCGACGTACACCGCATCCTGACCCGTGGCGGCCTGTTCATGTACCCGCGCGACGCTCGCGAGCCTTCCAAGCCTGGCAAGCTGCGCTTGATGTACGAAGCCAACCCGATGTCGTTCCTGGTCGAGCAGGCCGGTGGCGCATCGACCGACGGCCGTCAGCGTATCCTCGACATCCAGCCTGAAGGCCTGCACCAGCGCGTTGCAGTGTTCCTGGGCTCCAAAGAAGAAGTGGAACGCGCCACGGCGTACCACAAGGAGTAACCATGCTCGCTCCATGGCTT
>JARDZH010000535.1 GCA_029240955.1 Pseudomonas sp.
GCGGTCGCCAACTCGTTGCTGGTGATGCTTTGTTCCAGTTGTGCGAACCCGTCGGGCCGGGTTTCGGCCACAGACGTTTCAACGGTTGGCGTGCTCTGACAGGCACCCAACAGGACGGAAAATGCGACCAGCAGCAGATAGCGTGAGGCGAGCGGCTTCATTCCTGCGATTCTCTAGTTTGCGCAAAAAACGAGCAAGTCTACACCGCTCGCTTGGGGAGAACAAAGCTGAGCAAGAACAGCGCGGCGGCGCAGACCACGATGGAAGGTCCGGCGGGCGTGTCCTTGAACCACGACAACGATAGCCCAATACCTACCGCCGTCACGCCCAACAGACTCGCGCCGAGCGCCATTTGTTCCGGAGAGCGAGCGTGACGCTGTGCCGCAGCGGCCGGGATGATCAGCAATGATGTGATCAGCAGGACGCCCACGATCTTCATGGCGACGGCGATCACCACGGCAATCAGCAGCATCAATGTCATCCGCAACGCGGCCACCGGAAGCCCTTCGACCTTCGCCAGTTCTTCATGCACGGTGACCGCCAGCAACGGGCGCCAAAGCGCCACGATCAGCACCAGCACCAACGCGCTGCCACCCAGAATCCAGGCGAGATCGGTTGGACTGATCGCCAGCAGGTCGCCGAACAGATACGCCATCAGGTCGATGCGCACTTCGTGCATGAAACTCAGCACCACCAGCCCCAGCGACAAGGTGCTGGGCGCGAGAATCCCCAGTAGCGTGTCGGACGCCAGCGGCTGGCGTTGTTGCAAGGTCACCAGCAGTACCGCCAACAACAGACAGCCGCAGGTCACGGCGATGGTCGGGCTGACGTCCAGCAGAAAGCCCAGCGCTACACCGAGCAGCGCGGCGTGGGACAAGGTGTCGCCAAAATACGCCATGCGCCGCCAGACCACGAACGAACCCAGCGGGCCGGCGACGATTGCGAGGGCCAGGCCTGCGAGCAAGGCATAGAGTAGAAAATCAGCCATGCTTGCAGTTGTCTCCATGCACATGAGTGTGGGTGTGAACGTGAGGCGCGGCGGATAAGCCATCGCTTACCACCTCGCCGTGCAGATCATGGGCGTGATCGTGATGGTGGTGATAAATCGCCAGGCTCGGCGCGTTCTGGCCGAACAGCTCGACGAACGCCGGATCGTGGCTGACCTGCTCGGGATGACCGGAGCAGCACACGTGACGATTCAGGCAGACCACCTGGTCGGTGGTGCTCATCACCAGATGCAGATCGTGGGAGACCATCAATACGCCGCAACCGTGGCGGTCGCGCAGCCGGGTGATCAGGCTGTACAACTCGGCCTGACCCGCAACGTCGACACCCTGTACCGGCTCGTCGAGCACCAGCAGTTCCGGCTTGCGCAGCAATGCACGGGCGAGCAGAACGCGCTGCATCTCGCCGCCCGAAATCCCTTGCAGCGGGCTGTCGATGACCTTGGCCGCGCCGACTTCTTCCAGCGCCGACAATGCAGCGTCGCGACTCACGCCTGGAACCAGACGCAGGAAACGCAGCACCGACAGTGGCAGAGTCTGGTCAACATGCAGCTTTTGCGGCATGTAGCCGACCCGCAACCTGGGCTTGCGCCAGACCGTGCCGGTGTCAGGCTTGAGCAGACCCAGCACCGCGCGCACCAGTGTGGTCTTGCCAGCACCGTTGGGGCCGATCAATGTCACGATCTGCCCCGGTTCGACGCTCAGCTGAATGTTGTCCAGTACGTTTTGCCCTGAGAGCGTAACGGCTACCCGCTCCAGGCGAATCAAGGTTGTGCTCATCAGGCGGCCTTACAACCGGAGCACACGCCAATGATTTCGACTGTCTGACCTTCTACTGCAAAGCCGACTTCAGCGGCAGCATTGACCACGGCGCTACTGATCGCCGGATGCTGCAGCTCGATAGCGGCATGGCACTCGCGGCAAATCAGGAACTGCCCCTGGTGCGCGTGAGTCGGGTGGTTGCAACCGGCGAAGGCGTTCAGCGACGCGATGCGGTGCACGAGACCGTTTTCCAGCAGGAAATCCAGCGCCCGATAAACGGTCGGCGGCGCGGCGCGGCGGCCATCTTCATCGCTGAGTACCGCGAGAATGTCGTAGGCACCCAGCGGCTTGTGGCTCTGCCAGACCAGCTCCAGCACGCGACGGCGCAGGGCGGTCAGGCGCAAGCCTTGCTTTGCGCACAGCGCGTCGGCTTCGGTCAGTGCCGAATGCACACAGTGAGAGTGGTCGTGAGGGCGGCTAGCCAGAGGTGTAATAGTCATGAGCGGCGACGATATGTGTGAGAGACGTTATTATGTTACCCGTTCCTGCCTTACATGAGTGGTTCACGTGCGCCGTCTTATCAATCTTTTTGCTTTTTTGACGACCAGTTTGCTGGTCATTGCCCCGGCTCAGGCCGACGTTCAAGTGCTGACCAGCATCAAGCCTTTGCAGCTGATCGCCGCAGCAGTGCAGGACGGAGTGGGCCAACCGGACGTGCTGCTGCCCCCCGGCGCGTCGCCGCATAATTACGCTTTGCGCCCTTCCGACGTACGGCGCGTCCGGGATGTGCAGTTGTTCTATTGGATCGGCCCGGACATGGAAAGCTTCCTGCCCCGCGTCATCCAGAGTCGCAGCCAGCCTGCGGTGGCCGTGCAGAGTCTGCCGGGCATGAAGCTGCGTCATTTCGCAGCGGACAGCTCCTCACATGACGATCATGATCATGGCGGCAACGATCACGATCATGACCATATGCCGGGTAGCCTCGACTCTCACCTGTGGTTATCGACCGTCAATGCACGTGTGATCGCCAACAAGATGGCTGCAGACTTGAGTGCTGCCGACGCGGCCAACGCTGCGCGCTATGAGCAGAATGCCAAAGCCTTCGTGGAGCGTCTGGATGCGTTGGATGCACACTTGAAGGATCGGGTGAGCGTTATCGCTGACAAGCCGTATTTCGTGTTTCACGAGGCGTTCGATTATTTCGAGGAGGCGTATGGCCTCAAGCATGCCGGGGTGTTTGCGGTTGC
>JARDZH010000536.1 GCA_029240955.1 Pseudomonas sp.
CCTGCATCTGATCGCAGTGCCGATGTTCATCCTCGCGGCGTTGTTGATCCTCGACGGTCTGTTTTCCCTGAGCTTTTCATCGATCGCTATCGGTGTCATCGGACTGATTGCGGCGCTGGGTTTCCAGCGCCATGGTCATACCCTGGAAAAGCAGGCGCCGGAGCCTTTCAGCGACCGCAATGACGCGGTCAAGCGTTTGCTGGTCGAACAATTCGTGACCTTTCCGCGCTTCGTATTGAGCGGCGCCTGGTGGCGGGCCTGGAAACAACGCCACAAACGCTGACCCCGCCTTTCACTCCTCAACCAAACACCGTGACCGTCTGCCGACTGATGGCGACCAGCTCGCCGGCGGGCGTCCACAGCGTGGCAGCGGTGTGTCCGTAACCGTCGCGCGCGTGCTCGATGACTGCCCGATAGGCGCACCAGTCCAGCGTGGTCAACGCCGGTTGCGGCTGGATGAATTCGATGGTCCAGGTCAGCGAGCTGGCCGGTGTGGGTTTGTTCAGGTACGGCAGCAGCGCGGGTGGCCAAGTATCGACCAGCGCAAGAATGTGCGCTTCGTTCAGAGGCTCGGCCTGGGGCTGATCACGAAACCGCGCGTACCCGCCAATCGCCGGCGACGGCGTGTTGCTGAACGGCAGCCCTCCCAAGGCCCAGCGAATTTCCATGAAGCGCAGGTACTCAGGCATCATGCCGCTGATGAACGGCAGTTCCTGGCAGTCTTCCACTGGCTTGAGCTGCGGAGCCTGCTCGGCGGCGACCGACACCACCGACTCGCGTGCGGCACCGAAACTGCCCTGGATCAGCATCATGACCTGGCCGTTCTGTACTGCCCGCCCCAGCACCTGACTGACCGCTTTGCCTTCGCGCAGAATGTCGACTTCGAACGAAATCGGCACTTCAAGCTCAGCTGGGCCGACGAAGGTGATCGCCAGCGAACGCACCGGACGATCCTCAGGGACTCGACTGCGCATGGCTTCGTATTGCAGCGCGGCCATCAGCCCGCCAAAACTGGCGCGCCCCTGGGACCAGCGGGCCGGAATGGTGACGCCAAGCGGATTGGCACGCACCGCGTGGATCAGTTCGGAAAATGTCATGGTCGCTCCTCCTGGACGTTCAGAAGTGACTGATCTTATCGATCTGTGTCCACGCTGACATGCTACATACCGGCCATAGTTGCGGCGGGAATGACCTGTGCACTGCCTTCAAACCGCATCAGGCTCTCTGGATCAGAAACAGACCTTGGCCAACTGCTTGAGCGACTGTTCGGCTTTACGCTCGGCGCGCACGATGCCCATCTGCCAACCGGCAATCAGCGGCGCCAGATCCGCCTCTTCGCCTGCTTTGGCCAGCCATTGCAAATGATCGTGCCAATGCCCCAGTTCGCCCTGCGCCGCCTTGAGACTGCGCTGCATGTTTTTCGGCTGATGACTGAGTTCGGGATAGGCTTCGGCGGCATAGCGCACGCGCTTGATCAGCAGTCGCAGCTCATGGCGGTCATGACCCGGTTCGCTCATGGCTTGACGCAGCTTTTTCCACTGTTTGTCCATGCGCTTTTCAATGGTCTTGCGCAGACCGCGCAGCAAGCCTTGGCGCTGCTGCATGCGCAGCGCGGCGGGAAATTGATCGAGCAGCGTCATCAGCCGCTGCAGTTCGGCGCTGGTCGCCACTTTCGGGCAGGCCTGCGCCAGGTGTTCGTTGCGCCGCTGGGCCGCCTCATGCAAGCCCTGCTTTTCCAGAAACGCCGCCAACACCTGCATGTCACGCAACGGTGTGGTGAGCTGGCCTACCGCTTTGGCGGCCTGTTCGAGCGGCTCTGCACCGGCACATTCGCGCAGTGGACGCAGCACGCTGCGCAGACGCCGGACCGTGGTCCGCAGGTCGTGCAGCGCTTCGCTGTCGGTTGACACGGCGAGACGCGCCTGACAACCCATCAATCTGACATCCAGCGCCAACAGCTCGGCGACCAGATGATCCACCATTGAAGACATGTTCTACCCCCGGTAAATGGTCTAGGAACGACTGTCCTTCACCGCCGACAGGCGCCACGGCAACCGGCGCCGCAGTACGCGCAGACGATTGCGCAACTGCTGGGCCGATGACGTACGCCCGGCATACCGCTGGGCCTCGAACTCCCCCAAGAAGTCTTCGATGGCATCGGCATGCTGCGGAAAGAACAGCACCGCGCGACGGCAGAACGCTTGCGCGCCCTCGCCCGGCATACGACGCAGACCATGACGCCGGAGCAATCGTTCAAAGGCATTGAATACACGAAGTTGCGAATCGCTCTCGCGTTGCCAGGGTTTGAAGATCCACAGCGCGAGCACCGCCAGCACCAGCGTCGCGGCGCCGATGAACACCGGGACCTGGAACCCGGAGAACCAGCGGCCGAGAATCTGCAGCTGCTGTTGACCCTGATAGCCGAGTACCCAGCGCTGCCAGCTGTAATTGAGGTTGTCCCAACTCAGGCGCAGCGCATTGACCCAGGCCACGTCACGGTAACGCAGCGCCGACATGGGCGAGTCCTGCAAAAATGCCTCGTCCGCAGCCAGCGCGCGTTCCAGACCTTGCTCGATACGCTCGGGCGAAACCGCTGCCGTCGGGTCGACCATGCGCCAGCCAGCACCCGGCTGCCAGTATTCGACCCAGGCGTGCGCATCGAACTGACGCACCGTCAGGTACTCGCCTTGAGGGTTGAATTCACCGCCCTGATACCCCGTCACGACCCGCGCCGGGATGCCGGCTGCGCGCAATACAAAGGTCATGGCCCCGGCGTAGTGTTCGCAGAAGCCCTGGCGGCTGGAGAACAGAAAATCGTCGATGCCGTCCGGCCCCAGCGTTCCGGGCTTGAGGGTGTAGAAATACGGATGATCGGTGAAGTAGTCGAGCATCGCGCCCACCAGCGCGTCCGGTTTCGCGTGGCGTTTCGCCAGATCCGCCGCCCACTGCCGCGCCTGCGGGTTGCCTTTCGCGGGCAGCTGCAAGTCCTGCCGCTGGATCTGCTCGCTCATC
>JARDZH010000537.1 GCA_029240955.1 Pseudomonas sp.
ACCGAGGGCGCGCTGGTGGCCGACCCGGAACAGGCGCGCATGTCGATGCGCAAGCTGGCGGACAACGGCATGTCGGTGGTGCTCGATGACTTTGGCTCGGGGTTTTCCTCGCTCAGCTATGTCCACCAGTACCATTTCAGCGGCCTGAAGATCGACAAGTCGTTCATCTTCGAGCTCAGCACCAGCGCGCGCAGCCGGGCGATCGTCCGCGCCATCGTGCGCATGGCCGAGTCGCTGGACCTGACAGTGGTCGCCGAGGGTGTCGAAGATGCGGCGACCCTCGACATGCTACGCGAGATCGGCACCGTCCAGGCGCAGGGTTATTACTTCGCCAGGCCATTACCGCGCGAGCAGCTCGCACTGGGCGCGACGGTAGCGGGAGGCGAGGCGACTTACGCCAGCTGATGCCGGTACGGCAAGTCAGGGCCGACCCGAGTGCAGGTGATCGCGGCAGCGTCGGCGGCGAAGCGCAGCATCTGGTCCAGCGTTTCCCGGCTCATGCCGGCGAGGCTTTCGGGGGTGTCGAGCTGCCGCTCGCTGAGGAAGGTCAGCAGCGCCGCCTGAAAGGTATCGCCCGCTCCCACGGTGTCAGCGGTTTCCACCGCGCGCGCAGGAATCGACCAGTTGCCCTGGTGCCGGGTATAGATACTCGCGCCTTGCGTGCCGCGGGTGACCACCACCAGCTGGCTGCGTTTGCCCAGCCAGCCCTCGGCGATCTGCTGCGGATCGACGTCGGGGTAGAGGAGATGCAGGTCTTCGTCACTGACCTTGATCAGGTGCGCGTGCTCGGCGAACGCGGCGATCTGCGTACGCCAGTGCTGGATGTCCGGCGCAGGATTGAGGCGCACGTTGGGGTCCAGACTGATCAGCCGCTGATGACTTTCCCGGGCGACTAGCGCCAGCAGGGTGTCCGCGATGGGCTGCACCACCAGCGAGAACGAACCGACGTGGATGCCGCGCACCTGCTCATCGAGCACCGGCAGGTGGCCCAGACGCAGTTGCCGGTCGGCGCAGCCCTCGCCGCGAAAGCTGTAGGTCGGCGAGCCGTCGGCACCGACCGCCACCATCGCCAGCGTAGTCGGCGCGTCGAAGTCGATCAGGTAATCAGGCCGCACCTGCTCTTCTTCCAGCACTGCGCGCAGCCTGCGACCCAGGTAATCGTTGGACAGACCTGCGAAGAATGCCGCCTCGACCCCCAGCCGGCGCAGGCCGATGGCGACGTTGAACGGCGAGCCGCCGGCAATGGCGTCCAGGCCCAGTTTATTCAGAGAACCGCCGCTGTCGGGGCGGGTGAAAATATCGAACAGCGCTTCGCCACACACAAGAAACATACAGGCTCCGGGGAGTTGAAGGGTTATCGAGGCGAGATCGCCTGGACCTGGGCGCGATACTGTTCGTAGACGTCCTGATAAGCCAGCACGTTCTCGGCCACCGGGGGCGTTTGGCTGTCCGGGTCGAGGTGAACGCAGCGCTCGCACAGGGTCGCCAGATCCGTCTCGCGGCCGTTTGCGGCCAGCCAGCACCAGGCTGCCTGAATCGCCGCGCCCAGCGCCGCCGCTTCCGCGTAACGCGGGCAGACCACCGGCGTGTCCATGATGTCGGCGACGATCTGTCGCCAGACGGCACTCTTGGAACCGCCCCCGATCAAGCGGATGGTTTCGCTTTTGATGCCGCTGGCGCGCAGCAGATCCAGACCGTAACGCAGGCCGAACGTTGTGCCTTCCACTGCTGCGCGACACAGATTGGCACGGTTCAAGTTGGTGCTGTCCAGGCCCAGAATGCTGCCGGTCGCGTGGGGCAGGGCAGGGACGCGCTCGCCGTTGAGAAACGGCAACATCAGCACGCCTTGCGCGCCGATCGGTGCCTCGGTCAGCGCGCGGTTGAACCCGGCGATGTCCAGGTCGAACAGCTCGCGCACCGCCGCCGTGACATTGGTCAGGTTCATGGTGCAGATCAACGGCAGCCAGTCGCCGGAGGACGAGCAGAATGTCGCCACTGACGCGTGCTCGCTGACGCGCGGCTGATCGGTGCAGGCATAAACGGTCCCGGACGAGCCCAGGCTCATGGTGATCAGGCCCGGTTGGATATTGCCGGTGCCGATTGCACCCATCATGTTGTCGCCACCGCCGCTGGACACTAGCGCTTCGGGGTTCAGCCCCAATGCTTCTGCCGCTTGCGGGCGAAGCGTGCCGACCGGCGCGTGGGCTTCCAGCAGCTCGGGTAGCGCGCGGGTCAGGCGGCCGCTTGGGTCGATGTGGTCGAGCAGCGCGGTGTCCCATTGGCGCCGGCGCACATCGAAATAACCGGTTCCCGACGCGTCGCCGGCCTCCGTGCAGCTGCGTCCGGTCAGCCAGAAGTTGAGGTAGTCGTGGGGCAGCAGGATTCGCTAGATCCGCTCGAACACGTCCGGAAACTGCTCTTTGGTCCACAGCAGCTTGGACAGGGTGTAGCCGGGCGCGAGCGCGACGCCCAGCCGTTCCAGCGAACCCTGTTCGCCGCCCAGATAATCCAGAAGCCGCTCGTTCTCCGGCGTGGTTTCGGTGTCGCACCACAGCTTGGCGGGGCGCAGCACCTCGCCGTCCGCATCCAGCAGCACCAGCCCGTGCTGCTGGCCCGACACCCCGATGCCCTGAATGTGCTGGCCCGAAACGCCGGCGTTCGCCAGCGCCGTTTGCGTCGCCTGCTGCAGGGCGGTGATCCACTCGGCAGCATTCTGCTCGCGTCGTCCGTGAGGGTTGCTGAGCATGCTGTGCGGCGCGGAGCCTTCGCCTAACACCCGGCCATCGTGGATATCGAGGACGATGGCCTTGGTGCCCTGAGTGCCGCAGTCGATGCCGAGAAACAGTGAAGCCGATGCCGGATTCGATGGAGTCATAGCGTCCTCAGAGGCTTGTCGCCAGCAGTTTTTCCAGCGTGCCGCTCACGCCCAGATCTCGGAGATTATTGAGGTTCTGCTCGAAGGCGGCGACGAACTCTGCCGACCTGGGGATCGCCAGGCCGAAGATTTCCTC
>JARDZH010000538.1 GCA_029240955.1 Pseudomonas sp.
TTCAGGCTTTGCCCACTTTTGGCCGAAACCAAAGTGGGTCGGCCGTAAGGGCCGAAACCCGCACGCCCAGCAAACGCGGAAACGGATACGCCCACAAATAGCAGGAACCCCCCCAGAATAACGCCGCCCGCACCACCGATGTCGCGGGCAAGCGCGCTCCTACAAAACGAGTAGGCCCGGGCCGTAAGGGCCGAAACCCAGAGGCGCAGTGCACGCGAAAATGGATATGCCCACAAACAGCAGCCACTCCACCATTGCAGGTCGCGGGCCAGCGCGTTCAAGAGCGGGGATCACAGGGATGCTGGAATGTCACCAGCTGGTGACATTCGCGCATCCCTTCGTTACCGTCCCCCGATTGCGCTTGGTTAGACTCCCCTGAAGCGCAAGCACCAGACTTGCTCATGCATAACAACAATAAGGTCTTATCGATGAACTCACTCACGCGTCTCGCTGTTGTCATCTCCCTCGCCTCGTTGTTCCCGCTGAGCGCCTCCGCTGCTGAATCCAAGGGCACCGTTGAAGTCGTGCACTGGTGGACGTCGGGCGGCGAGAAAGCGGCGGTCGATGTCTTGAAGGCTCAAGTTGAAAAAGACGGCTTCACCTGGAAAGACGGTGCAGTCGCAGGCGGTGGCGGCTCCACGGCCATGACCGTTCTCAAGAGCCGCGCCGTGGCCGGTAACCCGCCAGGCGTTGCACAGATCAAAGGCCCGGACATTCAGGAATGGGCATCCACCGGCCTGCTGGACACCGACGCACTGAAAGACGTCGCCAAGCAGGAAAAGTGGGACTCGCTGCTGGACAAGAAAGTCTCGGACACCGTGAAGTATGACGGCGACTACGTTGCAGTCCCGGTCAACATTCACCGCGTCAACTGGCTGTGGATCAACCCGGCCGCGTTCAAGAAGGCCGGCATCGAGAAGCCGCCAACCACGCTTCAGGAATTCTACGCCGCGGGCGACAAGCTCAAGGCTGCCGGCCTCATTCCGCTGGCTCACGGCGGTCAACCGTGGCAGGACAGCACTGTATTCGAAGCCGTCGTGCTGTCCGTGATGGGCGCCGAGGGTTACAAGAAGGCGCTGGTCGACCTGGACAACGGCGCGCTGACCGGCCCTGAAATGACCAAATCCTTCACCGAGCTGAAAAAGGTGGCGACCTACATGGACGCCAACCGCGCCGGCCGTGACTGGAACATCGCCGCTGCCGACGTGATCAACGGCAAAGCCGGCATGCAGATCATGGGCGACTGGGCCAAGAGTGAGTGGACCGCTGCCAAGAAAGTCGCCGGCACTGACTATCAGTGCGTAGCGTTCCCGGGCACCGAGAAGGCGTTCACCTACAACATCGACTCCATGGCCGTCTTCAAGCAGAAGGACGCGGGCACCACCGCCGCGCAGCAGGACCTGGCCAAGGTCGCGCTGGGCGAAGAGTTCCAGAAGGTGTTCAGCATCAACAAGGGTTCGATTCCGGTTCGTAACGACATGCTTGCCGACATGAACAAGTACGGTTTCGACTCTTGCGCTCAGACTGCTGCCAAAGACTTCCTGGCCGATTCCAAGAACGGCGGTCTGCAACCAAGCATGGCGCACAACATGGCAACGACCCTTGCCGTACAAGGCGCTATCTTTGATGTGGTCACCAACTACATCAATGACCCGGCCGCCGATCCGGCCGCCGCTGCCAAGAAACTGGCCGCCGCCATCAAGTCGGCGCAATAAGCAGTTCGCGTCACCCTGACTTCCAGCCGCAGTTCGTGCTGATGAAACCGCCTAGCGGTTTCACGCACGCCTGCGGGCTGGATTCGATTCTCTGGAGTGGATACTTTCGATGAGCTCTGTCGCTGTGTTCAGCAAAGCCTCGCCACTGGATGCGCTGCAACGCTGGCTGCCCAAACTGGTGTTGGCGCCCAGCATGTTCGTCGTGTTGGTTGGTTTCTACGGCTACATCCTCTGGACGTTCGTCCTTTCGTTCACCAATTCCACCTTTCTGCCCAGTTACAAATGGGTCGGCGCAGCGCAGTACGCGCGGCTGATGGAAAACGACCGCTGGTGGGTGGCCAGCAAGAACCTGGCGGTATTCGGCGGCATGTTCATCGCCATCAGTCTGGTGGTCGGTGTGATTCTGGCGGTGCTGCTCGATCAGCGGATTCGCCGCGAAGGCGCGATCCGCACCATTTATCTGTACCCGATGGCGCTGTCGATGATCGTCACCGGTACAGCCTGGAAATGGCTGCTCAACCCGGGCCTTGGCCTGGACAAGATGCTTCGCGACTGGGGCTGGGAAGGCTTCCGTCTGGACTGGCTGGTTGACCCGGACCGCGTCGTTTACTGCCTGGTGATCGCTGCGGTGTGGCAGTCGTCGGGTTTCGTGATGGCGCTGTTTCTGGCCGGGCTGCGCGGTGTCGATCAGTCGATCATTCGCGCCGCGCAAATGGACGGTGCAAGCCTGCCGCGCATCTACTGGCGCGTGGTGCTGCCGAGCCTGCGGCCGGTGTTCTTCAGTGCCGTGATGATCCTCGCGCACATCGCCATCAAGAGTTTCGACCTGGTTGCCGCCATGACAGCCGGCGGCCCTGGCTATTCGTCGGACCTGCCGGCGATGTTCATGTATTCCTTCACCTTCAGCCGCGGCCAGATGGGCATGGGTTCGGCGAGCGCGATTCTGATGCTCGGCGCGATCCTGGCGATTCTGGTGCCGTATCTGTATTCCGAGCTGAGGACCAAACGTCATGACTAGTCATGTGGGTAAACCCGGCATCAGCTTCAGCCGCCTCCTGATTCACGCAGTCCTGCTGCTCGCGTGCCTGGTCTATCTGGTGCCGCTGGTGGTCATGCTGCTGACCAGCTTCAAGACCCCTGAGGACATTGGCGTCGGCAACCTGTTGAGCTGGCCGAGCGTGGTGACCGTGATCGGCCGGGTCAAGGCCTGGGATATCGTCGACGGCTACTTCTGGAACTCGATCAAGATCACCGTTCCGGCGGTGATCATTTCCACGGCGATCGGCGCGTTGAAC
>JARDZH010000539.1 GCA_029240955.1 Pseudomonas sp.
CTCCTCTCCGCCAATCTCTCTTCAACGCGAAATAACGCTGTCCCTGAACGCGACAATCGGAAATAATCCCGACTTTAATGTTATGTTATAACTGTTTAAATCAGGAAGATCACCAGATGTCGTCTCGTAGAATTGCGTCGTTGACCGGATTGGCCTTCGGCGTGCTGAGCAACGCCAGCTTCGCGGAGCAAGCGCCGCAGCCTCTCGAACTGGAAAGCGTCAACGTCACCTCCGACTATCAGTACGAAACCGCGACCGGTCCGGTCGAAGGTTATCGCGCGACGCGCTCGGTGACAGCGACCAAGACCGACAGCGCCATTCGTGACATCCCGCAGTCGATCAGCGTGGTGCCGGCTCGGGTCCTTCAGGATCTGGGCAGTAACAATGTCGAACGGGCTCTGGATTTCGCTGGCGGCGTGTCGAAACAGAACAACTTCGGCGGCCTGACGCTGTACGAATACAGCATTCGCGGCTTTACCACTTCCGAGTTCTACAAGGACGGCTTCAGCGCCAACCGCGGCTACCCCGCCACACCGGACGCCGCCAACATCGAGCGCATCGAAGTGCTCAAAGGCCCGGCTGCCAGCCTGTACGGACGTGGCGACCCTGGTGGCACGGTCAATATCGTCACTAAAAAACCTCAGCGTGAAGCCTTTACCACCTTGCAAGCCAGCGCCGGCAGCTGGGATCGCTACCGCACCGCGCTGGACGTCAACGCGCCGCTGGACGAAAACGGCGACCTGCTGTCCCGCGTGAACCTGGCCGTGGAGAACAACAACAGCTTCCGCGATCACGTTGAAGCCGAGCGCGTGTTCGTCGCGCCGTCGTTCAGCTGGCAGCTCGATCCCGATACCAGCCTGCTGGTGGAAACCGAGTTCGTGCGCCACACCTCGACCTTCGACCGAGGTGTCGTCGCCCCGAACAACAGGTGGAGCGGCGTGTCGCGCTCGACCTTTCTCGGAGAGCCGGGCGAAGACACCGATAATGACAACAACATGATTCAGGTCGCACTGGACCATCACCTGAACGACTTCTGGTCGCTGCGGCTGGCCAGCCATTACAAACAAGGCGAGATGCAGGGTTTTGCCAGCGAAGCACGGCCGTTGAATGCCGATGGCCGTACCGTCAACCGTCGTTACCGCGAACGCGATACTGCTTGGCACGACAGCATCACCCAGCTCGAACTGCGCGGTCGCTTCGACGCGATGGGTCTGGAGCACGAAGTGCTGATCGGCACCGAATACGAGAACTACCGCAAGCAGGAACGCGTCACCACCATTGCCGGGAGCCCGTATGCAATCGATATCTACAACCCGGTTTATGGCCAGCCGAAACCCAATGGCGCCCGCTCGGGGACCGATTTCTTCGAGCATGTCGAAAGTCGCGCGCTGAACCTGCAAGACCAGATCGTCTTCACCGATAAGCTGCGTGGCATGATCGGCGCGCGCTACGAGCACTTCGATCAGCAGACAGACGATTACGCGCGGGATGCCAGATCCAGCCAGCGCCATGACGCCTTCACCCAGCGCGCCGGGCTGCTTTATCAGTTGACGCCGCAGGTCGGCCTGTTCGCCAACGTATCGACGTCGTTCAAGCCGAACAACGGGCTGGATGCAGCTGGCAAGTCGTTCGATCCCGAAGAAGGGATCGGCTACGAAACCGGTATCAAAGCCGAACTGTTCGATGATCGCCTGAGCGCAACCCTCGCCGCTTTCCACATCGAAAAAGAGAACGTGCTTGCGCTGGATCCGGGCACGGACAGCAGCCGCGCGGTCGGCAAGGCCCGCAGCCAGGGCTTCGACATGCAATTCACCGGTCAACTCACTGACGCGGTGCGAGTGATCGGCGCCTACGCGTACATCGATGCCGAAGTCACCAAGGGCGACCAGAGCATTCCCACTGGCAGCCGCATACTCGGCGTTGCCAAGCACAGCGGCAGCCTACTGGGCGTGTATGAATTCCGGGAGGGTCAACTGCGCGGCTCGGATCTGGGCGTTGCGTACACCTGGGTCGGCGATCGCTCCGGCGAGTCCGGCAAGGACTTCGAGCTCCCGGCCTACCAGACCGTCGACCTGCTCGCCCATTACAAGGCCACGGAAAACCTTACCCTCGGTCTGAACCTGAACAACCTGTTCGATGAGAAGTACTTCGAGCGCTCGTACAGCAATTACTGGGTCAACCCCGGCGAACCGCGCAACTTCACCGTCAGCCTCACCCTCAATCTCTGAGCCACACCCACTCAATAACAATCAAGGAAGCATCATGCACAAGTCTCTATCGCTGCTCGCTGTCAGCCTGCTCGGCACGATTTATGTCGCCCAGGCCGGCGCTCACGGCCTGTGGACCGAACAGCGTCGCGGCAATATCGAAGTGGTTTACGGTCACGGCGCTGAAGACAGCACTTTCAAGGCGCAGAAGATCAGCGGCGCCTGGGCATACGACGTGCACGGCAAAATGATCCCGGTCACCGTGCAGCGCCTGGAAGACCACGCGCGCCTGCAGCCGCTCAAGCCGCCGGCTGTCATGGCTGTCGCGCTGAACAATGGCATGTGGACCAAAAACACGGATGGCAAATGGATCAATCAGGGTCGCACTCAAGTGCCCGGCGGCACCGCGTCCAGCCAGACCTTCAAATACAGCCTGGCGATCTATCAACCAGAGGCGCGCCTGCCGCAACTCGACAAACTGAATTTCGTCATCGTGCCGCAGGCCGACCCGCTGAATGTCGGCGTCGGCAAGCCACTTGCTGTGCAGGTGCTGGTCGATGGCAAACCCGCCGCCGGCATCAAACTGATCGGCGACTATCGCGGTGCCCCGGACCAGATCAGCGCCGAGACCGACGCCGAAGGCCGCGCCAGCGTCCTCGTGCGCAATGAAGGGCTGAACATCATCGCCGCGCAGACGTCGATCCCGGTCAAGGACAACAAGGATATCGAGTCCCGCGGGCTGTTCACGTCACTGAGTTTCGTTGGCGAAGCGCATCACGAGTAATACGCTCCTGGCGCTG
>JARDZH010000540.1 GCA_029240955.1 Pseudomonas sp.
TGCGTTGGCATGAGTCGCGTGCACCAGACACCAGCGTTCATCCACCGGCGCATTCTCGAACAGCCACTGCAGCGGGCGTTTGCCGCTCCAGCTCAGGCAATCGTCGACCTCCTTCTGCTGTTCAGCGATGTGGATATGAACCGGGCACTGGTCATCACTGGCCGCCAGCACTTCGCTCAACTGCGCGGGCGTAACCGCGCGCAGGGAGTGGAAGCAGATTCCCAGTCGCTGCGCAGGCTGGTCCGCTAGCAGAAAATTCAGACGTGCCTGCAGCTGCAGATAACTGTCAGTGCTGTGGATAAATCGCCGCTGCCCGTCGTTGGGCGCCAGCCCGCCAAAGCCGGAGTGGCTGTAGAGCACCGGCAGCAGCGTCAGGCCGATCCCCGCCGACCGCGCCGCCTGGCTGATCTGCAACGCAAGCTCGGCAGGATCAGCGTAAGGCTGGCCCGCCGGGTCATGATGGACGTAATGAAACTCGGCAACCGAGGTATAGCCGCCCTTGAGCATCTCGATGTACAGCTGCTGCGCGATCACACCCAACTGCTGCGGGCTGATCTGGCCGACCAGCCGGTACATGAGGTCGCGCCAGGTCCAGAAGCTGTCGTTCGGATTGCCCGCGACTTCCGCCAGCCCGGCCATCGCCCGCTGAAACGCATGAGAATGCAGGTTCGGCATGCCCGGCACCACCGGCCCGGCAATGAACTCTGCGTCCTGCCGACTGGCGTCGGCCTGAACCTGCGTCAACGCTCCCTGCGCGTCGACCTCCAGACGCACATTGCTGGCCCAGCCATCGGGCAGTAACGCACGCTCGGCAAAGAAGGCTGACATTGACTTGGCACCCCATCCCGGTAATTTGTATATACATATACAGACCAACGACACACCGGTAAACCTTCGCGCTTGCCGCTGAACGGCTTAATGGTTAGCTTGAGCGCTTGTTCTCACCCGTATATTCCGCAAACAAGGACCCTTTCGTGTCGACCTCGCCTGCTTCTTCGCCTTTGGCAGCCCATATGGGCGACAGTCCTGCACCGCTTTACGCGCGGGTGAAACAGATGATTGCGCAGCAGATCCAGAGCGGCAGCTGGCCGCCGCATCATCGCGTGCCGTCTGAAAGCGAGCTGGTCACCGAGCTGGGCTTCAGCCGCATGACCATCAACCGCGCGCTGCGCGAACTCACGGCCGAGGGGTTGTTGGTGCGCATGCAAGGTGTTGGCACCTTTGTGGCCGAGCCAAAAAGTCAGTCGGCGCTGTTCGAAGTCAACAACATCGCTGACGAAATCGCAGCTCGCGGTCACCGTCACAGCTGCAAGGTGTTCACGCTTCAGGAAGAGTCAGCCGGCTCGGAGCGCGCACTGGCGCTGGACATGCGCGAAGGTCAGAAGGTGTTCCACTCGCTGATCGTGCATTACGAGAACGATATCCCGGTGCAGATCGAGGACCGTTACGTCAATGCCCAGGTCGCGCCGGATTATCTCAAACAGGACTTCACCCGGCAGACGCCCTACGCGTACCTGTCGCAGGTTGCGCCTTTGACCGAGGGCGAGCACGTCGTCGAGGCGATTCTGGCCGAACCCGAAGAGTGCCAACTGCTGCAGATCGATGCAGGCGAACCGTGTCTGCTGATCCGGCGTCGCACCTGGTCCGGGCGTCAGCCGGTAACCGCAGCCAGGCTGATCCACCCCGGTTCACGCCATCGCCTGGAAGGACGTTTCACCCGATGACTCAGACCACGATTCTGCGTGCTGCCGACTACCCGCGCATGCTCTGGAAGAACGGCGGCGGCAGCACCGAGGAAATCACCCGCGACGCAGGTCAGGACATGGACAGCTTCGGCTGGCGGCTGTCGATTGCGGATATCCGGACTTCGGGCGGGTTTTCGGCATTCGCAGGCTATCAACGGATCATCACCGTGCTGCAGGGCGCGGGCATGACGCTGGACGTGGACGGCGCGATCACCCGGCCGCTGTTGCCTTCCGACCCCTTTGCGTTCAGCGGCGACAGCACAGTCGACTGCACCTTGCTGGATGGCCCGATACGCGACTTCAACCTGATCTATGCTCCCCAACGCTACGACGCTCGCCTGCACTGGATCGACGTGCGCCAGCCGCAACGCCTGTTCAGCTCGGCCACGACACTGGTGCTGTTCAGCATGGCCGAGCAGGTGGCGATCAGCGTGGACACCGGGTTGTGGGACATCCTGGGCAAACACGACTGCGCGCGCGTGGACAATCCCGGTGGCTTGTTCGAGATCGAGCTGCAGTCTCCCGGCGCCAGCCGCTGCTGCCTGATCGAGCTGACCTGGATCGGCGGTTGAAGGTATCCTCGCAACCCGCCTATTAAAACAATTCCAGCAAGGAAGACCATGACCCAGTATCAACGTCAGGAGACGCCACGGGCCGTCGCCATTCTCGCCCGCTTTCTCGCGTCGGAGTCAGCCGGCGGTATCGTTTTGATGATCGCAGCGCTGGCTGCTTTGATCGTCGCCAACTCCCCGCTCGCAGCCGGTTATTTCGCCCTCCTGCATAGCGTCGTGCTGGGCCTGTCGGTGGAACTGTGGATCAACGACGGCCTGATGGCGATCTTCTTTCTGATGGTCGGCCTGGAAATCAAACGTGAAGTGCTGGCCGGCGGCCTGGCGACCTGGGGGCAGCGCGCCCTGCCGGGTTTTGCCGCAGCGGGCGGCATGCTGGTGCCGGCGCTGATCTACATCGCGATCAACTGGGGCAATGCAGAAACCATGAGCGGCTGGGCCATTCCGGCGGCCACTGATATCGCGTTTGCGCTGGGCGTACTGTCGCTGCTGGGTAATCGCGTGCCGACTTCGCTCAAGGTGTTTCTGGCTGCCCTCGCCATTCTCGATGACCTGGGCGCGGTCACCATCATCGCGTTCTTCTACAGCTCGGGCCTGAACCTGACGATGCTGGGCGCTGCTTTCGCCACCCTGGCGGTGTTGATCGTGCTCAATCGGTTCAACGTGAAATCGCTGGTGCCGTACCTGCTGCT
>JARDZH010000541.1 GCA_029240955.1 Pseudomonas sp.
GTGTCCGCAGCCACCGAGATCGTCCCGCTCAACTATCGGACCAGCTCCGAGCTGCTGCCGGTCGCTCAGAACTTCATCGGTCAGGACGGCACCGTCAACAGCTATGGCAATCAGCTGATCGTCAATGCAGAACCGCGCAAGATCGAAGAGCTACGCGCCTTGCTGGCGCAGCTCGATACGGCGCCCAAGCGCCTGCTGATCAGCGTCGACACCAGCGACAGCGCGGCACGCAGCAGCAATGGCGCGAGCCCGTCACGCGTCATCAGTTACGGGACGGCCAGCCGTGAAGGCGGCGTACAGCAGGTGCAGACCAGCGAAGGAACACCTGCGCTCATCCAGGTCGGACAGAGCGTGCCGCTGACCACCTCCTCCACCGATTCCTACGGCTACGCTCAGAGCAATACCGAGTATCGCAACGTGACTCAGGGCTTCTATGTCACGGCCACGGTCACTGGCGACATCGTGCACCTGGAGATCAGTACCAACCGCGACCGCATGAGCCAGGAACGCCCTGACACCATCAACGTGCAGAGCACGGACAGTACGGTAAGCGGGCGTCTGGGCGAGTGGATCACACTGGCCGGCCACAGCGGCAACTCGGTCGCCGACCAGCGCGGCATCGCGCAACGCTATTCGACCCAAGGTCGCGGCGACATGGTCATGCGCGTGAAGGTCGACGCACTGGACTGACTTGGCATATGCCGCGGGCCCAGCACCCACGGGCCTTTCGGTGACTCATCGGTCGAACTGCGAAATTATGTAGTGATACTCAAAAAGCACTACAAATTGTTTGACGGGTCAAAAAGGGCGAGGCATGATTGCCTCGCTCCCGCTGATCAGAGGCCCATGCAAGCGCCTCCGAGTCGCGCTCAAACGCACCCACCTGAGCCGATTCGTGTCCGCACCGCCCACAAGGCAGTTTGACGAGGTTGCGACTGGAACGAAGTTGTCCCGAGGGACGGAAGCGTTTAACCGGTCGACAGGTACTGCCTGTCGAATGGCGCAGCAAGGCATCCACGAGCCGGCCTGCCCATTCGCATCACGCCTGACTGCCCGCTCCTTCTCCGAGCCATTTCGTTCATCCATCGCTATCGCGTCAGACCGCGGCGTTCAACCTTGCAGGACCTTCGAGCAGTGAGCAGCCATATACCGTGCCTTCGATAAACGAGGCTTTTTGGCGGAGCAGGACTTTCAAGCAAGGCCTACTTCAAGAGGTTTATCTCCATGGCACAGACACGCGAACAACAAATAGCGGCGCTCGAGAAAGACTGGGCTGAAAATCCGCGCTGGAAAAACGTGACCCGTACCTACAGCGCTGCCGATGTCGTGCGCTTGCGCGGCTCGGTGCAACCGGAACACACCTTCGCCCGACTGGGTGCGGAAAAACTCTGGAACCTGGTAACGCAGGGCGCCAAGCCGTCTTTCCGTCCCGACAAGGACTTCGTCAACTGCATGGGCGCCCTGACCGGCGGCCAGGCGGTGCAGCAGGTCAAGGCCGGGATTCAGGCGATCTACCTCTCGGGCTGGCAAGTGGCTGCCGACAACAACTCGGCCGAGTCCATGTACCCTGATCAGTCCTTGTACCCGGTGGACTCGGTGCCGACCGTGGTCAAGCGCATCAATAATGCCTTCCGCCGCGCTGATCAGATCCAGTGGAAAGCGGGCAAGAATCCGGGCGATGAAGGCTACATCGACTATTTCGCGCCCATCGTGGCAGACGCGGAAGCCGGATTCGGCGGCGTGCTCAATGCCTATGAGCTGATGAAGAACATGATCGAAGCCGGCGCTGCAGGCGTCCACTTCGAAGACCAACTGGCGTCGGTGAAGAAATGCGGCCACATGGGCGGCAAGGTACTGGTCCCGACCCAGGAAGCAGTGCAAAAGCTGGTCGCTGCGCGCCTGGCTGCGGACGTTGCAGGTGTGCCGACCATCATTCTGGCGCGCACCGACGCCAACGCTGCCGACCTGCTGACGTCCGACTGCGACCCTTACGACCAACCGTTCGTAACCGGCACCCGGACGCCTGAGGGCTTCTACAAGGTTCGCCCCGGCCTCGATCAAGCGATCTCTCGCGGCCTGGCTTACGCCCCGTACGCGGACCTGATCTGGTGCGAAACCGCCAAGCCCGATCTGGACGAGGCGCGTCGCTTCGCCGAAGCGATCAAGAAGGAGTACCCGGATCAGCTGCTGTCCTACAACTGCTCCCCTTCCTTCAACTGGAAAAAGAACCTGGACGACGCGACCATTGCCAAATTCCAGCGCGAGCTGTCGGCGATGGGCTACAAGCATCAGTTCATCACCTTGGCAGGCATTCACAACATGTGGCACGGCATGTTCAACCTGGCCCACGATTACGCCCGCAACGACATGACGGCGTACGTGAAGCTTCAGGAGCAGGAATTCGCCGACGCCGCCAAAGGCTATACCTTTGTGGCCCACCAGCAGGAGGTGGGGACAGGGTATTTCGATGACATGACGACCGTGATCCAGGGTGGCGTCTCGTCGGTGACGGCCTTGACCGGCTCGACCGAGGAAGAACAGTTCCACTGACGCGGAAACCATTGCATCGCGCTGTACGAAAAGACCGCCCTTTGAGGCGGTCTTTTCCGTCTCGATAACAGCGCGTATTGATCCCGGACAAGGTGCGACAGCGATACAACTGTTAAAACGCTTGCCTTCAATAAGCCATGTTGATTGGCAAGTACTGGGCAATAGGTAAGAAAACAACGCGCTAGATGATATCAATTATCATTCAGTTTGGCTTTTATTCCTTTTTGCTGCTGGAAACATAGTTGCGTGAAACAGCCGTAACGCCCGGCCGGCCTGGCCTGCGGGCCCTGCGGCTATAGCAGGGCGATTAATTCTTCGAATAATTTTGATGTAGAAAATTTACTTGCCCACTGTTTGCACATAAAATCACCCCGTTGAGCGAACTGCGACATTTCGTCACTGCGACAACTCTTCATCAAGCACAGAGACCTTTGCTCTCTATAAGGACTGCC
>JARDZH010000542.1 GCA_029240955.1 Pseudomonas sp.
GGGCAAACGAGCGAGGTGCAGGCCGATGCGCCGGCCGTGCCGGAATCTCAACGGGCGCACGCGGTCTGGCATGGGCAATCGCCCTCGCCTCCTCGACCGGCGCATGGCGAAAGGCAAAGGACTGGGGGATGCCGATAGAGCGCATACCGATGGCCGCCAACAGGCTGCCCTCCGCCGGGCCGATGAACAGCACGCCGTCGGCCAGCGTCAGGCGTTTGAGCACCTCGAACACGTGCTTCTGGGTCGGCTGGTCGAAGTAGATCACCAGATTGCGGCAGAACACGAAGTCATATGCTGCGCGCGACAACAGGTTGGGATCGAGCAGATTGCCGGGCTGAAAATCCACCTGTTGGCGAACCCGTTTGACGATCTCGTACCCGTGCTCGGCTGCGCTGAAGTAGCGGTCACGAAAAGCGAGGTCGCTGCCGCGGAAGGAATTCTTGCCGTACAGGCCGCGTCTGGCCCGCTCGATGGACAAGGGGCTGATGTCCATGGCGTCGACTTTGAATTGCCGCGCTTCGAGCCGGGCGTCGAACAGCGCCATGGCAATCGAATACGGCTCCTCACCGGTCGAACATGGCAGGCTGAGAATGCGCAACGGGCGCACATCGCCAAGCGCTTTTACCCGCGCCGCCGCGAGCGTGCCCAGCGTGGCGAAAGATTCTGCATAACGAAAAAACCAGGTTTCGGGCACGATCACCGCTTCGATCAGCGCCTGCTGTTCCTGCGCGGAGCTGATCAGCAACTGCCAGTAAGCATCGCTGTCCGTTGCACCCGATGAGGCAGTGCGCTGGCGCACGGCGCGTTCGACAATGGCTTCGCCCACCGACGCCACGTCAAGCCCGATACGCTCCTTGAGAAAGCTGAAAAAGCGCGCGTCGTCGTTCATTGCGCGTCCTCTAGCTGCTCCAGATCGAGCGGCACCACCGGGTACAGCAATTCACGAACCGGCTCGCTCAGCAGCGCCTGCACATTGATCCACTGCAGCAGCCCGCCTGCGTCCTCACGGACCGGCCCCAGATACGGCGCCAGCCGGTTCTCCAACCCGTACTCCTTGAAGTCCGAGGCCGGGCAGCGCAGGGTTTCGGTCGCCTGCTCCAGGATCAACCCGAGCAATTGCGCGGGATGGCGGTCGTCGTGGCGATAATTGACCAGCACCAGACGCGTGCTGGTACGCGGCCGGGCCGGCTGGCCGCAATTGAGCGCGCTGATGTCGATGACCGGAACGATCTCGCCGCGATGGGCGAAAATCCCTGCGACCCAGAGCGGCGCCTGAGCGATGGCCTTGAGCTTGACGCGCGGCAGGATTTCGGCGATCTCGGTCGCCTCCAGCGCATAGCGGTCTTCGCCGATCCGGAACAGCAGAAACAGCTTGCTTCGAACCTGCGCAGGCCCGGTGCGTTTCGCGGATTGATCGGTCATGGTCCGGCTCAGACTTTGAAACGCGAAACGCCACCGCGCAACCCGGCCGCGACCTGACTCAGCTCATCGATAGCCGAGCTTGCCTGACGCAACGAGTCGACGGTCTGACTGCTGGCATCGGCCAGCTGCACCAGCGCCTGATTGATCTGCTCGGCGCCGGTGGCCTGAGCCTGCATCCCCTCGTTGACCATCAGCACGCGCGGCGCCAGCGCCTGAACCTGATGAATGATCTGCGACAACTGCTCACCGACCTGAGTGACTTCGAACATGCCACGGCGCACTTCTTCGGAGAACTTGTCCATGCCCATGACCCCGGCGGAAACCGCGGATTGAATCTCGCGCACCATCTGTTCGATGTCGTAGGTGGCAACAGCGGTCTGGTCCGCCAGACGACGCACTTCAGTGGCGACGACCGCAAATCCGCGCCCGTACTCACCGGCCTTCTCGGCTTCGATGGCGGCGTTGAGCGACAGCAGGTTGGTCTGATCGGCGACCTTGACGATGGTCACCACCACCTGATTGATGTTGCCGGCTTTCTCGTTGAGGATCGCCAGCTTGGCGTTGACCAGATCGGCCGCGCCCATGACCTGATGCATGGTGTCTTCCATGCGCGCCAGTCCTTGCTGACCGGAGCCTGCGAGGATCGAAGCCTGATCGGCGGCGTTGGTCACTTCGGTCATGGTTCGAACCAGATCGCGCGACGTCGCGGCGATTTCCCGCGAGGTGGCGCCGATCTCGGTCGTGGTTGCCGCGGTTTCGGTCGCGGTTGCCTGTTGCTCGCGAGAAGTGGCAGCGATCTCGGTGACCGACGTGGTGACTTGCACGGACGAACGCTGCGCCTGCGCCACCAGCGCATTGAGGTCGGCCATCATGTCGTTGAAGCCGGTTTCCACTGCATTGAACTCGTCGCGACGGTCCAGCTTGAGGCGCGAGCTGAGGTCGCCGGTGCGCATGACACCCAGAATCCGCACGATCAGCTCCATGGGCGCAATGATCGAGCGCATCAGCAACAGGCCGCAGGCCGCGGCAGCGGCCACCGCAAGCAACAGTGAAATCACCATGCTGACCTTGGCCCCGAGCACCGCATTGACGATGTTATCCGTGGCGTCATCGGCCAGCCGTTTGTTGGCGACGATGATCTCGTTGAGCTGGCGGCGGCCCTCGGTCCAGACCGGATTGACCTGATCGTAGAACTCGTTGCGGGCGGTCAGATAATCGCCTCGTTCGTAAGCGACGTGTACTTCGTTAAGCAGGCGCGAATAGGCCTCGCGGCGCTTTTCGAATACGGCGAAGCCGTCGCGGTCAGCGGTATCGAAAATGGATTTCTTATAGCCGTCGATCTGCGCCTGGAGGTTGTCCTCGAAGCCCGCGAACTGGTCTTTTTCCTGCTTGGTCAGCGGGCGCGCCTTGCCCTCACCGATTAGCTCAAGGGTCCGGATGTAGCTTTCGCCCCAGGCGCTGCGCACCAGCGTGCTGTAGTAGACGCCGGGCAGCGCATCACGGCGGACCTGCTCCTCACTGGATTCGATCGACAACAGTCGCGAGTAAGACACGACCACCATCAGCAGCATGATTGC
>JARDZH010000543.1 GCA_029240955.1 Pseudomonas sp.
CGGCGGCAGCTCCAGCACCTGGAACGCTGCCGGGATCACCCACGCCACGGGGGGCCCGCACACCGTCAATGCGGCGAACTTTGTCTGGGCCGGAGCCAAAAGCAGTACGGCGTCCTTTCCCGAACCGCCCAAATCCGGCCAAGGCAATCTGGAGCTGTTTCATCACTACGCCAACCGGCGCGGGATTGTCGGGGCGTACGAAGTCACCGATGCGCTGGGCAAGGTTTTCAAGGGCACGCTAGGCCCCGACGGTTCGGCCAGAGTGTCGGGCGCGGCACCGGGCCCGGCCACCGTCCGCTTCGGGCCAGACACGACTGACCCCTGGGCTGCGAGCAGTCATGTGGCGACGGCCGTATGGCCGCCCCGCACGCCCGATCCGACCGACGTGCCGGCGGTCGTTCGCTCGCTGGCCGACCAGGCCCTGCAAGGCGCCGAACTGACCCGGCGCTTTGCAGGGCTGGCGCCAGCTCTCCTCCCCGCCCTTTCCCCCGGCGCCATGAAGCCAGCCGGCAACGCGCTGCTTTCCGGGCTTGAAAACACCTTTCCCATTCCGGATTCGCCGACAGGTGAGAAATACCGATGAGTGCTGCAGCCGTACCCGATCTATCCACCGAGCCCCAAATCGCCGTCGTTCCCTTGAACCTGATCACAGCCGAGGACGTCGGCCAGTCTGCGGCCAGTTTCAATACGTGGCTTGAAGAAGCAAGCGGCGGCTGGGTCAATCTGGAAAACATTCAGACCGTCGCGGGCGCTCTGCCTGTGGTTGGCAACGTCATGGCCCTGGTCGATGCGTTATGCGACATCGTCAGCCTGAACGAAGGTGATGGGCAGGATGTGATGCTCTGGCTGAGCCTGGGTATCAACCTGATCGGCGTGAGCCCCATGCCGCCTACCCTGGCGGCAGCCCGCATGAGCATGCGCTCCATGCTCTCGCTGGTGCGTCAGGAAATGCGCAACGGCAAAGGCACGCTCGGTGAGGTTGTCATCGAGCTGCTCGCCGGCCATCTGTTCGCGACGCACATGGGCACGATCGAAGATTTCGTGACGGCTGCGCAAGGCCGCGTCGGCCCCTTGCTGGAGGAAGCTGCCAAGCTGGGCGTCGGCATCATCAACGAGATCGCCGACGGCCTCATCAAGGTATCGGAAGGCAGGCTGGACGCTGCCTCTGACCTGCGCAATGTCGATCGGCTTGCAACGCAAGCGGCTGACCAACTGCTGCACGACCCAAAGGCGTCCATCTCCAATATCTTCGCGGCGGCTGGTCAAGCCTATAAAGCCGTCAGCAAAGGCGTGGTCAATCAGGCCAGCAAGCTGTTGCCGGATGACGCGAAACCAATCATTGCGCGTCAGGCGCAAACGGTCCGCTCGCTTGGGCCGGAACTGGTGACCCGGCTCGACGCCCTCCAGGACTCGAACAGCCCTCATTCCATCGCGCGACTGCTCAACGCAGTCGCGGCTGCCATTGCCAAGCGCAAGGCAAAAGCAAGCGACACGCAAGCAGCGCAGGTCAAGGAAGATGCCCACAGCCAGGCCAAACGGCAGATGGGCGAAGGCGAACTGGGCACAACCGGCCGACAAGCCCCGCCCACCGCTCGGGCCAAGGATGACAAGAACTGCGCCTGCCCGAGCACCGCCAATCGCATCAACTTCGCGCTGGGTTCCGAATCTTTCAGTCACACCGACTTCAGTCTGCCGGGCCCCTTTCCGGTGGTCTGGACCCGCACCTACGATTCGCGGCTGGACGCCCTCGATGACGGCTGGCTGGGCGCGCGCTGGATCACCGCGTTCACCACTCGAGTCGATCAGGCCGGCAAAGGCCTGATATTTCACGATACCGATGGCCGCAGCCACGCATGGCCCTTGCCCAAGGTGGGTGAGTTTCACTTCGAAGCCATCGAATACCTGACCGTAACGCGTGTCGACAAGGATCAACTGGTAATCAGCCGCGGTTTCGACCGGCGCGAGACCTATACCAGGCACGGCGACCGGTATCTGCTGAGCGCCGTAGTGCTTGCCAACGGCGCCGGCGCGCTGCTGCGCCATGGACACCGTCGCGATGGCGCGCCGGTATTGTCCGAACTCATCACCTATCAGGACGACATCACTCAACTGCTTCGGCATCTGGTCACGACCGTTGACGAGCAGGGTCGCTTGACCGGCATGTGGGAAATGCACGACGGCAAGCCGCAGCGCCAGCTCTGTGCATACCGCTATGACGAATCCGGCGACCTGATTCAGGCGTTCGATGACAACGGCGCGGGTCGCGACTATGGCTATCAGAACCACCTGATCACCCGCTACACCGATCGAACCGGACGCGGCCTGAATCTGGAATGGCAAGGCGTGGGCCGCGAGGCCAGAGCCGTTCGCGAGTGGGCAGATGACGGAAGTTTCGATACTCGACTGCGCTGGGATGAACGTATCCGGCTGACATACGTCACCGACGCACTCGGCCAGCAGACCTGGCACTACTACGACGCGCTCGGGTACACCTACCGCGTCCGCCATCAAGACGGCCGTTCGGAGTGGCTGTTTCGGGACGGCGCCAAGAACGTCGTGCGCCACGTCCACCCGGACGGGACGACTGACCGTTACCGCTTCGATGAGCGCAGTAACCTGCTGCATCACATCCGCGCCGACCACAGCGAGGTGTTCTACGCCTACGACGATCAGGACCGGTTGATCAAAACCCGCGATGCCGAAGGCGGGTTGTGGCTGCGCAGCTACGACGCACGCGGGCATCTGGAAGAAACCGTCGATCCGCTGGGCAACAAGACGCGCTTCACCAACAGCCCGGCTGGCCTGCCGGTGGCGGTCGAGGATGCCAAAGGCAACCAGAAAAGTCTTGAGTACAACGCGTCCGGCCAGTTATTGAAATACACCGATTGCTCCAGCAAAAGCAGCGTCTGGGTTTACAACGACCTCGGTCAGATGACGGCTTTCACCGATGCGCTGGGGCAATCCACCCGCTACGAATATCAAACGGGCCAGCTCTCCAA
>JARDZH010000544.1 GCA_029240955.1 Pseudomonas sp.
CAAATGCACCTGGAGTTGCCGGGCACGTTGACGCTCTCGGTTGCCCACAGTTTGTGCGACAAGGTGGCCGATGCGATTCATCAGCAGTACCCGAAAGCCGAAGTGCTGGTGCACGCCGACCCGCAAGAAGTGGTCAATCCCCGCTAATCGGCTTTACTGGACGCTGTAGCCGCGCTCGACCAGACAAGCTCCCATCGCGCGGCGGTACTGCTCAACGACTTCCGGCGCCGGTCGATACGTCACGTTCGCCGGGTCGAAGCCGCTCTCGTCCGCGGCCCAGCGGTAGCATTGGTAATGGTCCAGCTCGATCTGCTGCTGGCTTTGGCCATTTCGTGGATAAGCCACCGGATCGTACCCGTTGCCCTGATCCGTCTGGGTATACACAGGTTCGTTCGCAGGCGGTGTAACCACGACGTATTCCTGGGTGTTCGGCTGATAGGTGTAATAGGCGCCTGCAGCAAGAAACAGCAGTGAACTGCCCACCCACACTTCTCGCGAATACGACGGCAAGCTGCGAACCCGCGCGCCATAAGGCGGCGTCACGACAACATAGCGCTGACCCTGCGGGCGATACCAGTAGCCGTCGGCATAGAAGTAATCCTGTCCACGGTACGGAATACGCGAGTAGTTGCCCGGCACCCGGTCGAATGCATGACCCGGCCGATACTGAGGCCCAGAGCCCCAACCGTTGCCATGCCCGTCGGGCCGCCCTTCCCAGCGATCATTGGGCCGCCAGTTGCGGTCGTCGCGTGGAACGTCACGGTAGTAACCCTGACGCGGCTGCTGGGTTTGCCACGCTTCGCGCGGTCCGCTCTGGATCGGCAGATTGTCCTGAGCCTGGCGCATCTGCTGGCGCTCGGTCTGCCGTTGTTGATTCTGTTGTTGCTGAATCTGGCGCTGCTGATCACGGTTCTGTTGAAACAGCTGCTGCTGTTGCTGGCGTTCAACGTTGCGCTGCTGCAGCTCTTGCTGCTGGATCTGTTGCTGTTGCTGACGCTCGGCCTGACGCACCTGGTTCTGCTGGTTCTGGATCTGCCGTTGCTGCTCGCGCTGCTGCTGGTTGATCTGCTGTTGCTGCTGACGCTCCACGCCACGCTGCTGAAAGAGCTGCTGGCGGATGTCACGCTGTCCGCTTTCATTGGGTTCGCTTCGCGGAGGCTGATCACCGGCCAAAGCCTGGGCACCGATGCTCATGCACAGAAGGCTCAGGCCCGTCAGCTGCCAGATACCGGTTTTCATGATTTCCTCACTGGGCGCGTATCCACGTCCCTTTAAGACTGCGATGGCGTTGTGCCGTTCTGCGGACTTTATCAGACGCGAAAAAAGAGGGCCAAATGGCCCTCTTGGGATACTTCGTCCTGGCTCGACGCTTTTGACGTCGGCTCACCTCATGCCGTCTTCTGGACAGTATGTAGCCCGGGGGCCTGATCCACCCTGTGGGATGGGAGGCCGCAGCTGGCCTGATTGGGCGAGCCGCGCTGGACGCTGTGTCCGGGCAGTGATTCTGTGAAAAAGGATAGGCCTGTCGCACAGGCGATGGATTGCTAAGATTGCTCGGCAAAACACCACTTGCGCAATTTTTAGCTTCAGACGAATAATTCAGCGCAATTGAAATCATGAAGGGATAAATCGTGAGCAAGCTCGACAGATATGACCTGAGCATTTTGGCGGAACTGCAGCGCGACGCGCGCATTTCGAATCAGGAGCTGGCCGAACGCATTGGCCTGTCGCCGTCCCCCTGTTCGCGCCGCGTCAAGCAGCTTGAAGACGACGGCTATATCGTTCGTCAGGTGGCCTTGCTGGATCGCAAGCAGCTCGGACTGAATCTGACCGCCTACGTACTGATCGGCATGGACCGCCACACGCCTGAGCGCTTCGAGAATTTCGAACAGCACATCCGCAATCTGCCGCAAGTGCTGGAGTGCAGCCTGGTGACGGGCATGGACGCCGACTACCAGCTCAAAGTGGTGGTGCCTGACATGGATCACTATCAGAAACTGCTGCTGGGGCACCTTACCCGCATTGATGGCGTGACCAGCGTAAAGTCGAGCTTTGTGCTCAATCAGGTTCTGGCCAGCACTGAACTACCCTTGATTCACCTGCGCAGCTAAACACATCGAGTCGGACTGGAGCACACGATGGACCCGGCGTTACTCGAAGAATGGATGATGACCATTCTGGTCACCCTGCTGATCGGCTTCATGGCGTTCATCGTCTGGGATCTGGCGAAAAAATCCCGGGCCGGCCGCTTCGGCACGCTCATTCTGTTTATGGTGCTCGGGCTTGGCATCCTGGCGTTCGTGATCAAAAGCGTGGTGATCGCCTGGATCGAGAACGGCTCATGACCCACGCCTAGAGCTTCGCCGGCACTTCGCGGTACTGCCCCTGATCCAGCCCGTCGAGTGTCCACTCGCCGATTTTCACCCGCACCAGCCGCAGCGTGGGCAGCCCGACCGCAGCGGTCATGCGGCGAACCTGACGGTTGCGACCTTCCTTGATCACCAGCTCCAGCCAGCTGGTCGGCACGCTTTTGCGAAAGCGCACCGGTGGATTGCGCGGCCATAGCTGAGGCTCTTCCAGCTGGCGAGCCTGCGCGGGCAACGTCGGGCCGTCGTTGAGCTGAACGCCGTCGCGCAACTGCTGCAGCTGTTGCTCGCTTGGCTCGCCTTCCACCTGCACCCAATAGGTTTTCGCCAGTTTGTGTTTGGGATCGGCAATGCGCGCCTGCAACTGGCCGTCGTTGGTCAACAGCAATAACCCTTCGCTGTCCCGGTCCAGGCGACCAGCCGGGTAAATGCCGGGGATGTCGATGAAATCCTTGAGCGTCGCGCGGCCTTCGCCATCGCTGAACTGGGTCAGCACGTCGAACGGCTTGTTGAACAGATAGAGCCTGGGTTCGGCGGGAGGTGCCTTGGCGACACGGCGCGGGCCGCTTGCAGCGCCGGGCGAAGGACGACGGGAGGCGGGACGTTGAATGCGGGACATGAGCACTGCG
>JARDZH010000545.1 GCA_029240955.1 Pseudomonas sp.
TCCCAGTCGCGTCTTCCCGTACATCAGCGAAATAACGGGCTTCGGTGGTGAAGACCGTGAACCCGCCGCCGTCCAGCTTGTGCATGAACACATCGGACGTCGAACCAAACATGCCTTCGTTCTGCCACGACACCTGGATGCACTGCGCCACGGCGGCATCCTGTTTGGCGCTGGACATTGTCCTCAAAGGCCCCGCCGCGCGGTCCGACTGAGACGGTGCGGCGCAACCCGCCAACAGTGCCGCTGCAACCACAACTACCGGTAACTTCATCACAGGTCTTCGCCGATCAAAAGAAACGGAGTCTAGCAGCCGCGATCAGCCCTCCGCGAGTTGCTCGCGGTATTCCTTGACGTACTGATTGGCCAGCGACTGTTTCTGAGCGTCGTCGAGAATTTTCCCCGCCATCTGGAAAAACTTGTGCTCTTCCTCTTCCAGATGGTGGTGAACCTTGTCCGACAGCTTCTTGGCCGTCGCGAGCCACGACGGACTGGACATTTCCGTCTCGTCCAGCTCCTCGATCATCTCGTCCATCTCATGGTGCTCAGAGATCGCATGGCGGCTCAGGTCTACGCCGGTATCGTGAGCCATCAACGGAATGTAGAAGAAACGCTCTTCTGCGGTTTCATGGGCATGCAGCTCTTCCTTGAGCCGCTTGTAGGCCTGCACACGTTCTTCGCTGTCACCACTGGTCTGTACCAGTTCTTCGGCAAAACGGCGCTGACGTTCGTGACTTTCACGCAAGGCTTCGAAAATATTCAAGGACTGTCTCCAGAACGGCCTCCAGAAATCGGAAGCATTGTTGACTAGACCTTGCGCGACCGGCGGCAGTTCAATGACTGCTGGCTATCTAACACTGCCGAACCAGCGACCTCTTTCAGGCCAGTTCGAAAACCACGTCCTGAGCCCCTTCCCAAAGCGTTTTGACGCCCAGCTTGCGCAGGTTTTCCTTGCCCTCGACGATCGTCAGGAAGTGGTTACCGGCCAGTTGGCCCATCTTGCTGGCGAAGCAGCAGGAGCCGTAGGCCAGAATGATCTCGGTCTCGGAATATCCGCCCGGGTAGAACAGAATGTCGCCCACCGAAGGATGGCTGGTCGCGTTCTCGAAACCGATCAACTGGTCGTCGAGCTTGAGCTGGTAATCGTCCAGCGGTACCCAGCAGCCTTCACCGCTCCAGCGCACGTGGATGAACTTCTGCCGGTACGGCAACAGCTTGAGGAATGCAGCGACGGTCTGCGGTGCATCCGGATTGGGTTCGGCCAGAAACTCGTACCCGCCTGCGGTGATCTTGATGAGGGACACGCGACAACTCCTTGAACTGACGATTGATCGGCAACGGCGAGCAAGCTTATACCAGTCGCGCGCGGGCGGCTGCGGGTGATTCGGGCAGTCTTCTGCACACCCATGCGCACTTTGTCGCAGCCGTTACGGTCCTCTGCCATGCAATTGCCGCCACACCTATGCGACAATGCGCGCCAATGTCTGGCTTCAACCCGCATTCATCTCCCGGCAACTCGGCTGTGACATGCTCGCGTTGCTGTCGACGCATGTCCGCCGGCCCACGCTCCAAGGCTCGAAGTGCAACCGCCCGGTCGCCCTCGGGTGCAGCGTCCTGCGCCGCTGGCGCCACCAAAAGTTATTGATAGGTAGAGCAATTGATCTCCACAGCTAACATCACCATGCAGTTCGGCCCCAAACCTTTGTTCGAGAACGTCTCGGTCAAGTTTGGCGCCGGTAACCGTTACGGCCTGATCGGGGCTAACGGCTGCGGCAAGTCCACGTTCATGAAGATCCTGGGGGGCGATCTGGAGCCGTCCGGCGGTCAGGTGATGCTGGAACCGAACGTGCGTCTGGGTAAATTGCGCCAGGATCAGTTCGCCTACGAAGAATACACAGTGCTGGATACCGTGATCATGGGTCACGAAGAGCTGTGGAAGGTCAAGGCCGAGCGTGATCGCATCTACTCGCTGCCGGAAATGACCGAAGAAGACGGCATGGCCGTGGCCGAGCTGGAAACCGAGTTCGCCGAGATGGACGGCTACACCGCCGAGTCCCGCGCTGGCGAACTGCTGCTGGGCCTGGGTATCGGCATCGAACAGCACAACGGCCCGATGAGCGAAGTGTCGCCCGGCTGGAAACTGCGCGTGCTGCTGGCTCAGGCACTGTTCTCCGATCCTGAAGTCCTGCTGCTCGACGAGCCGACCAACCACCTGGACATCAACACCATCCGCTGGCTGGAAAACGTGCTGACCCAGCGCAACAGCCTGATGATCATCATTTCCCACGACCGTCACTTCCTCAACAGCGTGTGCACCCACATGGCTGACCTGGATTACGGCGAGCTGCGCCTGTTCCCGGGCAACTACGACGAGTACATGACCGTCGCCACCCAGTCGCGCGAGCAACTGCTGGCCGACAACGCCAAGAAGAAAGCGCAGATCTCCGAACTGCAGTCGTTCGTCAGCCGCTTCTCGGCCAACGCCTCGAAAGCCAAGCAGGCGACTTCCCGCGCCAAGCAGATCGACAAGATCCAGCTGGCCGAGGTCAAGCCGTCCAGCCGCGTCAGCCCGTTCATTCGCTTCGAGCAGACCAAAAAGCTCCATCGTCAGGCGGTCGTGGTCGAGCACATGGCCAAAGGCTTCGACGGCAACACGCTGTTCAAGGATTTCAGCTTCACCGTGGAAGCCGGCGAGCGCGTGGCGATCATCGGCCCGAACGGCATTGGCAAGACCACGCTGCTGCGCACCCTGGTCAACGAGCTGCAGCCTGACGCCGGTTCCATCAAGTGGACCGAGTCGGCCGAGATCGGCTACTACGCTCAGGACCATGCTCACGACTTCGAAGACGACAGCACCCTGTTCGACTGGATGGGCCAGTGGACTCAAGGCGGCGAGCAGCTGGTACGCGGCACGCTGGGTCGCATGCTGTTCTCCAACGACGAGATTCTGAAGTCGGTGAAGGTGATCTCCGGTGGTGAACAGGGCCGCATGCTGTTCCGCATCATCGAGCTGACGCCAAGCGGCGTGACCGATTTCAGCGGCACCTACGATGATTACCTGCGTAGCCAGGGTGTGGTGATCTAAGCCGCCATTCAGTCGGGGCCGCGCTGCGGCTCATCGCCAGCAAGCTGGCTCCTACGAGCCCACGCACCACCGTAGGAGCCAGATTGCTGGCGATAGGCCCGCAAGCAGAACACCTCACGCAAACCGTTAGCCTGCTTTCATTTCCGCTTCGCTCCCGCCATGATGGTCATCCCACCGTCTGCGAGCGAACGTGCCGAATGTCTGTCGCCCAAAACAACAATTCCCCTGCGCAGCCCTCCTCCACGGCGATCACTCTGCAGATCGTTTCAATCGTCTTCTACACCTTCATCGCCTTTCTGTGCATTGGTCTGCCGATTGCTGTGCTGCCCGGGTATATCCATGACCAACTGGGTTTCAGCGCGCTGATTGCAGGGCTGGCCATTGCATCGCAGTACCTCGCGACGCTGCTGAGTCGCCCCTTCGCCGGTCGCGCTACGGACAGTCTCGGCAGCAAGCGAGCCATCGTGTTCGGCCTGACCGGGATCGTGATCAGCGGCGCGCTGACGTTAC
>JARDZH010000546.1 GCA_029240955.1 Pseudomonas sp.
CGCGAACTGGCCGAGCGCACCGCGCTGCAATTGGACTTCGACTGGACGGAGAACGACTGAAGTCCGGGTCGCCCGTTCCGACTGAACCCGTCTGACGCCGTTCGCTGCATTGGCCCCGTTCTTGCGCGGGGCTGATCAGCTCGTGACACCGCCTTGCCGACGCCCGGTTTCACCGACGTCGGCCTCGGCATTCCGGCATACCCCACGGGGGTTCCTGTCTTTCCTCCCATCATCACCCGGCCAGCCCGACGCAGGCTGCGCAGATCATCGCCCGTTCAGAGTGCAGGAAACATGAAGACCCACTTTTTCAAAGTCGTGCAAACCGTCGCACAGCACGGTTCGTTCTCCGAAGCTGCGGCTGTGCTGGGCTGTAGCCAGTCGAACATCAGCTACGCCATCAAGGAAGTCGAGGATTTCTTCGAGAAACGCTTGTTCATACGCAGCCGCACCGGTTGTACCTTGACCCCCGAAGGCACGGTCATCGCGCAGACGCTGGGGAACATGCTTGCCACCCTCGAACAGCTAAAAAAAATGGGGTGAGCGGCAGCGTCAGCCTGCAGTATTTCACGCACATTCGCGAGACCAGCCTGACCAGTTCGCTGGACTTCATTGCCCGCGCCTATCCCGACATTCATCTCAGCGTCTCGCACAGCACCGACCTCACACCGTCCCTCGACGCGTTGCGCCGTGAAGCCGCAGACATTCTGATCGTGCCCGGTACGGTGCTGAGCGAGCATTTCGTCGAGCACCATCGCTGGACCGATCATTACGTGCTGGCGCTGCCCAAAGGCAGGCGGGGCGGGGACTCAACAGTTGCCGAGCTGTCCCAGAACCTGCGCTATGTCGCCTGGCGCCATCCCGGGCTCGATCGCCTGCACGCCCAGCTCGCCGCCTCGCAGATTCGGCTCAGCCACCGTGGTGAACTGAGCTGCATCGAGACCTTGCTGGACCTGGTCGCCAAAGGTCATTGCATGACCGTCGTGCCCAGTACGCTGTTGGCCGGGCAGACCAAGGGACTTGATCAGATGCCGTTGCCGGTGAATGTCATGCGCCAGATCAGCGTGGTCGCGCGGCCCACGTCGCTGATGTCCAACGCCGCGGGTGCGGTGATTCAGGCGCTGCGCAAGCCGGCGCTCAAAGCCGTGCAGACCTGTTGAATCGAACCCGGCCGCAACGCGCCTGAATCTGGGCAGATCAATGCAACGTTTTGCCTTCGTCAGGCTCATACCCATAAGCAATAAATGCCGGCAGCCCTGCGCGGGCTGCTTGAGCAGGACGATCACATGCCACCCGATCAGAAGGATGACTGGACGCTATGACGATACCGGACAAGCAGTACGTAGACTGGCTGGTCGAGCAATCGATGCTCAACGCCGCACGGCAGCGCTCCAAAACGTACTCCGGTCAAGGCCGGCTCTGGCAACGGCCATTCGCCCAGGCGCGCCCACGCGACGCATCGGCGATCGCCTCGGTCTGGTTCACCGCTTATCCGGCTTCGATCATCACCCGCGAAGGCGGCACCGTGCTTGAGGCGCTTGGCGACGAGACGCTGTGGCACGCCTTGTCGGAAATCGGTATTCAGGGCATCCATAACGGCCCGTTGAAGCTGTCCGGCGGGCTGCAGGGGCGTAACCGCACGCCGAGTATCGACGGCAATTTCGACCGCATCAGCTTTGGCATCGACCCGGACCTCGAGACCGAGGCGCAGTTGTTGAAGCTGTCGCGCATTGCCGCCGCGCACAACGCGGTGGTGATCGACGACGTGATTCCGTCGCACACCGGCAAGGGCGCGGACTTCCGGCTCGCGGAGCTGGCCTACGAGGATTATCCGGGCCTGTACCACATGGTCGAAATCCGCGAGGAAGACTGGCCGTTGCTGCCGGACGTGCCGGTGGGTCGCGATGCCGTCAATCTGATGCCGGAAGTGGTCGACCTGCTCAAGGAAAAGCACTACATCGTGGGGCAGTTGCAGCGGGTGATCTTCTTCGAGCCAGGCGTGAAGGAAACCGACTGGAGCGCAACCACCGTCGTTCAAGGCGTGGACGGTAAAGCCCGGCGCTGGGTCTATCTGCACTACTTCAAGGAAGGCCAGCCCTCGCTGAACTGGCTGGACCCCAGTTTTGCAGCGCAACAGATGATCATCGGCGACGCGCTGCACGCCATCGATGTGATGGGCGCGCGCGTGTTGCGTCTGGACGCCAACGGTTTTCTGGGCGTGGAACGCAAGGCCGAAGGCACGGCCTGGTCGGAGAGCCATCCGCTGTCGATCACGGGCAACCAGCTGCTGGGCGGGGCGATCCGCAAGGCCGGCGGCTTCAGCTTCCAGGAGCTGAACCTGACGCTGGATGACATCGCTGCGATGGGTCATGGCGGGGCGGACCTGTCGTACGACTTCATCACGCGGCCGGCCTATCAGCACGCGCTGGTAACCGGCACTACTGAATTCCTGCGCCTGATGTTGCGCCAGGTGCACGCGTTCGGGATCGATCCAGCCTCCTTGATTCACGCCATGCAGAACCACGACGAGCTGACGCTCGAACTGGTGCATTTCTGGACGCTGCACGCCCACGACACCTATCACTACCAAGGCCAGACATTCCCCGGCAACATTCTGCGCGAGCACATTCGCGAAGAGATGTACGAGCGTCTGGCGGGCGAACATGCGCCTTACAACCTCAAGTTCGTGACCAACGGCGTGTCCTGCACCACGGCCAGCATCATTACGGCCGCACTGGGCATTCGCGATCTGGACGCCATTTCAGAAGCAGACATCAAGCAGATCCAGCACGTGCATATTCTGCTGGTGATGTTCAACGCCATGCAGCCGGGCGTGTTCGCCTTGTCGGGCTGGGACCTGGTGGGCGCCCTGACCTTGCCGGCCGAGCAGGTGCAGCACCTGATGCAGGATGGCGACACCCGCTGGATTCACCGTGGCGCTTACGATCTGGTGGACCTTGATCCGGATGCCGAGGTGTCGGCAGGCGGCATGCCGCG
>JARDZH010000547.1 GCA_029240955.1 Pseudomonas sp.
GTGGCGCCCGGCAAGCGGCCGTTTCATACGATTATTCCGGCATTTCTGACCAGGGACGGCGTGCCGCAAATGAGCTTCGGCGTGATGGGCGGCGACATGCAGCCGCAAGGGCACGTGCAGACACTGGTGCGCATGCTCGATTACCAACAGCAGCCGCAGGCGGCCTGCGACGCGCCTCGCTGGAAGGTCAACCGCGACTTTTCGGTCGACCTTGAAAGCGCCATGAACAAAACGGCAGTTACCGGGCTGGAGGCACTCGGGCACCGGCTCAAGTCGGTGGACGATCCTTACATGGACTTCGGATCCGGGCAGTTTATCTGGCGTCTGTCGGACGATGCGGACCATGGTTACGTCGCCGCCAGCGACAGTCGCCGTGACGGGCACGCCACCGGATTCTAGGCGCGCTGTCAGGGTAATGGGGGCTTGTCCTGCGGGGAGGCATATTTATTGCTTTGCTAACCATCAATCTATTGATCGCTAGCAAAAACAAGGCCTCTCATCATGATCGCTATTTCCAACCGTGGCGTGATCTGTACACCGCATTCCCAGGCCAGCGCCGCGGGAATGCGGGTTCTCGATGCCGGTGGCACTGCCATCGATGCGATGTTGGCGGCCAGTGCCATGCTGACCGCGGTGTTTCCGCACATGACCGGTCTGGGCGGGGATGCGCTATGGATGATCCACGACAGCCAGGTGCGCACCATCGTGGGGATCGGTCAGGCCGGCCAGCAGTTGCCTGAAGGCGGAATCATCGGTGTGCGCGGTCCGACAGCGGTCGCGACCACGGCCGGTGCGATGGCGAGCTGGCAGACCGCCGCGAACATCAGTCGCCATGAGTGGGGCTCCCGGCTGGGTTGGGCGGATGTGCTGGAGGACGCCGCGAGTGTGGCGGATGCAGGCGTTCGGGTTTCGCAGTCCCAGCTGTTCTGGCAAACCCTCCGCCAGCCGCTCATCGAGCAGCTGCCGGACTTGCATCGCCTGTGCAAGGTCGACGGGCGCTGGCTGCGCGACGGCGATACGCTGCGTCAGCCTGAGCTGGCGAACACCCTTCGGCATCTGGCCAAATACGGTGTCGAGGATTTCTACAAGGGCGAACTGGCGCACGCGTTCGGCGCCGCGTTCGATCAGCTCGGCTGCGGCTTGACGACGGCAGATCTGGCCGCCACGCAAGCGCGTGAAGTCGCGCCGATCTCGGTGCGTTACCGCGAAGGCCGGCTCTACAACGTCGCACCGCCATGCCAGGGTCTGTACACCTTGCAGGCCATGGCCGCGCTGCAGCACAAGCCGATTGCGCAGGTCGGTAACGGCAGTGCGCTTTACTATCACTACCTGGTAGAAGCCATCAAACAGGGTTTGCTGCGACGCAATCACCAGCTGTGCGATCCGCTCACCGGATCATGGGACTTTTCAGCCGATCTCGCCGATGCGCAGATCTGCCAGTATGCCGAAGCCATCGACGATCAGCGTGCTGCGCCGTGGAACGAGCCGGGTCGTCCCGCCGATACGGTCTGGATGGCGGCGACCGATGCCGAAGGCCGTACGGCTTGCCTGATCCAGAGCCTGTTCCACGATTTCGGGTCGGGCTGCATTCTGGGTGACACCGGCGTTCTATGGCAGAACCGTGCAGCGGGTTTCAATGCCAATCCTGAACACGTGAATGGCTGGGCCCCCGGCAAGCGCCCGGCGCACACGCTCAATCCTTCCTGCTACCTGGCTGAGGACGGCCGGCGCTGGTTCTTCGGCACGCAGGGCGGCGATGGTCAGCCGCAGACGCAGATGGTCCTCGCCACCCAACTGATCGACTATCAGCAGCCGATCGATCTGGCCTTGCAGACGCCGCGCTTTCTGTTGGGTCGCAGTTTTTTCGACAGCACGGACAATCTCAAGCTGGAAGGCGATATGAGTGCTGCGACGATTGAAGGGCTCGCAGGGCTGGGGCACGAGGTGGAAATCATCCCGGCGCGCAGCCCGATGACTGGTCACGCCGGCATCATCGCGATCGATGCCGAGGGCCGGCGCAGCGCCATGCATGATCCGCGAGGCGAGGGGACCGGCCTGGGGCAGACGCAATGACCGTTGGCCCGGGTATTTGCCGGGTGCCGGCAGCTGGCGGATAATGCCGCCGATGTCCGCCGCCCGCGTTCTTGCGGGTTGGCATGAGGCTATCTGGAAACAGAGGAAAGGATGGGGTCAAACACGGTCACTGCCAAACAGCTTGAGGTGCAACGTATCGCCGATGCGCTGTTCAAGGCGATTGCTCAGCATCGACTGCCGCCCGGCACCCGGCTGGTCGAGGCGCAGATTGTCGAAACCTTGCAGGCCAACCGCAACCATGTGCAGGTAGCGCTGCAGCGCCTGGCGATGCAGAAAGTGGTGACGATCGAGGCCAACCGCGGTGCGATGGTTTCCCAACCTACTGCCAAGGAAGCGCGGGACATATTCAGCGCACGTCGCGCCATCGAGCGGGCGATCGTCGAGGCCATCACCCCAGCCATGATGCGCAAGCACCGTCAGCGCATCGCCGGCCATATGAACAGCGAGCGCAAGGCGACTGACGACACGGACCGAAGAGCCATCGTCCGTGAGTTGAGCCAGTTTCATTTGTTGCTGGGGGAGATCAGCGGCAACGCGGTGCTCAGCGATATCCTCTCCAACCTGATGGTGCGCAGTTCGCTGATCGTGGCGCTGTACCAGCGCAATGACGTGCCCTCCTGCGCGTCCGATGAACATCAGCAAATCATCACCGCGCTTGAAAACGGCGACAACCAGCAGGCCGTGGCGGTCATGCTGGAGCATCTCGACGAACTGGAAGGTCAGCTGGCGCTGGAGGAACGGGCGTCCGAGGAGTTCAACCTCAGGCAGGCGTTGAGCGAGTGATTTGAATCGCACAGAGCGCGTGCGTCTTTGTCATCGCCTTGTCGGATTGCCGCCCACAACAAGCTGGCTCCTGTACGAGCCAGCTTGTTGGCGAGAGGCAGGTACATCCGACGCA
>JARDZH010000548.1 GCA_029240955.1 Pseudomonas sp.
GCAGGTAAGTCTTGAAGAAATGAAGAACGCGCATTCAACCTCCCATGGCCTGGCGATAGGCACCGGCCGTAGCCTGTGCACAACGTTGCCAGGAAAAAAAACCAGCCCTCAGCAATCCTGCTTCGCGGCATGCCTGCCAATGCAGCGGATCGTCAATGAGACGACTCAGCGCATCGCGCAGGCCCTCGGCATCGTCCGCTTCAATATAGTTGCCAGCCGCGCCGGCCACCTCCGGCATTGCCGAAGAACCGGTCGTCACCACCGGCGTGCCACTGGCCATGGCTTCCAGCACCGGCAAGCCAAAGCCCTCATACAGCGATGGAAATATCAGCGCCCGGGCGCCGGCCAGCAGTTGCGCCAATTGCTCATCTGGCAGATAGCCAAGCAGGCACACATGGCCACTCGCCAATGCCTGACGCAGCGGCTCGTTGAACTGTTCGCGCTGCCAACCGGCCATTCCCGCAATCAACAAGGGAAAGCGCTGGCGCACCGCATCTGGCAACAGGGCGTGGGCCCGCAGCGCCAGGCTCAGGTTTTTGCGCGGCTCGAGGGTGCCGACACAGAGGAAATATTCCCGTGCCTGCACGGCGTGAGCCTTGAGCACGCTGTCGATTTCTTCGGTTTGCCGAGGACGAAAGCGCGCGGCCACACCCAATGGCGCCACCACGAATCGCTGCGCAGGCAGGCTGAAATAAGCCTGCGCCTCGTCGGCGATTGCCTGCGAGTCGGTCAGAATTACCCGCGCCTGCTGAACACCTGCGGCCAGGCGACGTTCGATCTCTCTCAAACGTGCCGGCGGTTGAGTGTCAGGAAAATGCAGGTGCGTCAGGTCATGCAAAGTGATTACGGTCGGGCCGTCGAAGGCCAGCGGCCACAGGCTTGGCTCGTGATAAAGATCAATCTTTTGTGTACGCACCTGATCAAAACGTTTCTGCTCCAGCCAGCGCCGTGCCTGATAGGCTCCGGGTATTTGCCGCAGCAGCGGCGTCATCCGCGAATAACCGGGCATGGCTGCGTCCGGCAGGGCCGGATTCCAGCCCCAGCCATGAAACAGGGTTACGTCCACGTCGGGTTCGCTACGCAGGGCGTTGACCAGTTCAGCGACGTAATGGCCGATACCGGTGCGCGGTGCTTGCAGGATGCGAGCGTTAAGAGCAATGCGCATGGGGCCTCGCTGGCACGCGCGGGGCCTGCTGGACATGGTCAAGGCTGCGTGTAGCCAATTGCTCGCTGGCTTCACGCCAGCCGATCCAGCGCCAGTCAGCGACGTCGCGGGCGGCAGGAAACTGCCCACTGCGCTGATAGGTATCGATCAGATCGGCAAGGCTTTGTGGATCCAGCAGATCGAAATACGCCATGAACTCGCCGCCGATTTCGCGGAATACCGCGATGTCGCTGCCCATTGCCGGCAACCCGCGCTGCATCGCTTCCACCAGCGGCAGGCCGAAGCCTTCGACGAACGAGGGGAAGACCAGCGCGCTGGCCTGCGCGTATGCGTATTCGAGGCTGGTGTCGCTCAGGTCATTGAACATGAACAGGCGCCGGTTCAGTTCCGGATGATTGCGAATTCGCTCGAGCAGCGCGTCGCATTTCCAGCCGATGCGCCCGGCGATGCACAGGCGTGCCGTCGAGCCGGCGGCCCAGGCGCGGTCGAAGGCGTCGAGCAGATACGCATGGTTCTTGCGCGGCTCGATGGTGCTGACCATCAGGAACACCGCTCCGGGCGCCGCGAACAGATTCTTGAGGCGTGGTTCGACCGATGCTGCGCTGTGATGCAGATCGAGTTCGGAACCCAGATGGAAGAAATCAAACCAGCGACTGTCAGTCTGGTCAGCGCCGATCCTGCGCTGCAATTCGCCACGTACCTGATCGCGCACGGTGGCTGAAATCGCCATGTAGCCGTCAGCGGTGCGAGTGATCCACTCGAACCATCCGTTGAAAACCTCGACCAGACGCGTGTCGTAAAACTGTGGATGTGTCAGCGGAATCAGGTCGTAAACCACCGCGATCACACCGACGCCGTCGCGTTTGAGCTGTTCGACGTGGGCGAAAAAATCCGAGTGCCATGATGAATCCAGCAGCACCAGTTGATCGCCTGATTGGTGCTGCAGGGGTATGCAGCGTTTGAGCAACTGCCTGCGATTGATCTGCCGGATCAACCGTATCGGCAAGCCGAATACGCCGATCTGGGTGAATTGATAGGCAACATACAGCAGCCCTCTGGACAGTTTCGAAGTGCATCGCGCATCGCGGCGCTGATGCCACTGCCAGAAGCGATGTGCCAGGCGCTCCAGGCGTTCGCCGAAGGTTTGCAGAGCATTCAGGAACGGCGTGTCGAGCGGCGCCAGCCTCAGTACACGATAGAGCTGACTGTTGATCACCACCACTGGCAGGCATTCGACCCCTTGCACGCTGGCCGGCAACTGCTTGATGACGTTGCGTACCACGCGCTGAATCCCGGAGTTGACCATCGGGTGCTTGAATACGTGGGTGCATTCGACCAACAGGCGGGTCATGGCGCGCGCTCGACAGTCCGGGTCTCGGTTTCACAGGTGACGGTGGTCCGGGCGTCCAGCCAGGCACAGCCGACGAAATCTTCCTGACGGTTGTTGATCACGTGAAATACCAGCCCGTAGTCACGCCACTCGAAATTGCGATCCAGATGTGAGTCCAGACGCGACAGGCTCAGCGACACCGAATAATTGCCTTTGCCCAGGCCCATGACGAAGGCGAAGCGGTAAGTGAAGCGCTCGCCGGCGCGCAGGTCGGTCAGCGCCTTGTTCAGTCGGTGAGTATTGATGCCATACATCATCTGGCCCAGACGATCCTTGATGATGAAGCCCAGCACCAGCCGTTCGATGTCCTCGCGTACCTCGACCTGCACTTCGAGGACCACCGGTTGGCCGACTTCGACAGCGTCAATGCTGCGCTGGTTTTCATCGAGCAGGCGTACGCTGAGAATCGCCGCCTCGCCGGTGCCGGAGACCGTT
>JARDZH010000549.1 GCA_029240955.1 Pseudomonas sp.
TTGTAGTAACCCGGAATCTGCATGCCGGTGGGCGAGAGTGGTTGAAAGTTGGCCGAGACGATATAGCCGCGTGCGGGGTTTTCTTCCTGCGGGTTGGCGCTGAACGGGTAGAAGCCGTGCTTGTCACCCTGCGGCGTGCTGCCATCCAGCAGAAACGCCGGGTCGACCCCGTCTGGTCGCACAGGCAATTGTGCCGCCGCCCACCAGCCGATATCCCCAGCGGCGTTCGCCCAGACGATGTTCAGCCCGGGTGACTGAATCTTCTGTGCGGCGCTGCGCATCTTCTCCAGCGTGTCCGCGCGATTGGCCTCGTAGAACCCGTCCAGCACCGGGTTCTCGGACTCCAGAAATGACCACCACATGGCGACCGGTGCCTGCCCCGCGAGCTTGCCCATCACGTCGTTGACGATCGGACCGTGCGGCGACTGACGCAGAGTGATGGTCACCGGTGCTTCACCCTTCACTGCGATCTGCTGCTCGCTGCGGGTCATGTCCACCCATTTGCCGTGATACCAGACCTGGTTCGGATTATCCGGGTTGGTTTTCTCCACGATGAGGTCCACGTCGTCGTTCTGGAACATGGTCAGGCTCCAGCCGAATGTCAGGTTATGACCCAGGAAGGCAAACGGATTGAGCGCTTGATGGTGGCCGTATAACTCGAAGCCCGGCGCGGACAGCTGCGCTTCGTACCACACCGATGGAACAGAGAAGCGGATATGCGGGTCGCCCGCCAGAAGCGGTTTGCCGCTGCGGGTACGGCTTCCTGAAATCGCCCACGCATTGCTGCCCTCGAACTGCGGCAGGCCCGCGTCCTGCAGCGCGCCAAGGCTGAGCTTTGACAGTTGATCGAGACTTCTCCAGTCGGCGCGGGTGAGGAGGGGCTTTGAGTCGAGTACGCCTTGCGGCTGCCAGTCCAGGTCGAAGACCTTCAAGTAGTCTGGGCCGAGTTCATCGCGCACATAGGTCAACAGCGGCTCGGTGCGGAAGGCTGCGGCAAAACTGTAGGCGAGATAGCCGCCCACGCTTACCGTGTCTTCGGCAGTGAATCGACGCTTGGGAATGCCCAGCAGATCGGACTCCATCGGCCGCGCATGGGTGTCCTGATACTGATTGATGCCATCGAGGTACGCCTGCAACGCCTGCCAGGTTGGGGAGACCGGGTTCTGCCGAGCGACGTAGGCCGCTGCATGCTCACGGATGCGCAGGCTGCGAAACAGCTTATCGGTGTCGACCAGTCCGGGACCCAGAATCTCGGCCAGTTCACCCCGGGCCAGCCGACGCAGCATTTCCATCTGGAACAACCGGTCTTGAGCATGCACGTAGCCCAATGCTCGATACAGATCCGCCTCGTTTTCCGCCCGAATATGCGGCACGCCCCGCTCGTCATAACGCACGCTGACCGGCGCTTGCAGATGCGTCATGACGATCTCGCCGTCACGTAGCGGCTGCTTGGTATGGACGTACCATGCGCCGCCCAAAGCAAGGACGGCGACCAGTAGAACCATGACAATGAGAACGATCTTGAGGCTGCGCTTCATCTGACTTCCTTGGACAAAGGCTCTGGCAAAGCCATTGAGGCTACAGACTCGATTCGCGGCTGGGTAGCTGCAATCGGGAGAGCGGCGCCATTGTGCGCATTGCTTTGCATCTTGAATGTCGGACGATTCCGGCAGTTGCGGCGTAACTTGCCATGTCCGGATTGTCAGACGAATATCGCAACACGGCTGCGCGCCGTCTTTTTCTGAATCTGGAAGCCTCATGTCAGCAACGTTCGACCCCGATCAACTCCGAGCCTGCCTCGCACCGCTCAGCGCTAAGACCCCATTGACGCCGGATGGCCACAGTTATCAGCGCTTCTACAGCCTCGCCGATGTCGGCGGGCAGGCTGTGGTCAGCAGCTGGCTAGGGCGCCTTGATGTCGGCGGCTATGAGATCGTCGGTCAGGTCTGGCTGCCGGAGAAACCGGTGGCGACCATGTTCGTGTTCCACGGTTTCTATGACCACATGGGGCTGTATCGGCACGTAATTGAATGGGCACTGGCGCAGGGGTTCGCGGTGATTTCCTGCGACTTGCCGGGCCACGGGCTGTCGAGTGGCAGCCGCGCCAGTATCAACGATTTCGAGGAATATCAGGCCGTCCTGCAGCGCCTGCTGGCGGAGGCCGAAGCCCTGCAACTGCCGCATCCGTGGCATTTGTGCGGACAGAGCACGGGGGGCGCGATCGTGGTGGATCATGTGCTTCATCAAGGCGCGGACAGCCCGGCGCAAGGGCAGGTCGTGCTGCTTTCGCCACTGGTGCGGCCGCGTGCCTGGGGTTGGTCGCGGCTGAGCTATTACGCGCTCAAACCCTTCGTAAAGGGCATCGCCCGGCGCTTTACGGAAAACTCCAACGCGCCTGCCTTTCTGCCCTTTCTGCTTGCCGACCCGTTACAGCCGCGTCGTCTCCCAACGGCGTGGGTCGGCGCGCTGGCGCAATGGATCGTGCGCATCGAACGCGCTCCGGCCTGCGCGCGCAGTCCGCTCATCATTCAGGGCGACGCCGACATGACCGTCGACTGGCTGCACAACCTGACCATTCTCAAAGCGAAGTTCAGCGAACCGCAGATCCTGATGCTGGATCAGGCCCGTCACCACCTGGCTAATGAATCGCCCGAGTTGCGGGCGCAGTATTTCGAGTTTCTCAAGGGCAGGATGCGCTGACAGCGGACAGGCGACGAGTCAGTTGGAAAGACTCGACGCATTTTGACCGACCGCAAGCCCGGCGCGGATCGCGGCGAGGGCGGCCTGATAATAGGCCTGACCTTCCGGGGACTCGGCGAAGTTGGAGAATTCTTCCAGTTCCGGGTCGGACAGCTCACGGTAGACGTACAGCAGCGTATTGTTCAGATCGGCGCTGATCTGCTGCATGAGGCGCTCGCGCTGGCCTTCGAGCATGCCTTGCGCCTGTCCACCGCCCAGCAGGCCCGGAATCATCTGGCTCAGGCTGTCT
>JARDZH010000550.1 GCA_029240955.1 Pseudomonas sp.
GACAGCCCGGTCGGCGCCGTCGCGCAAGGAGGTGATGATCTGCTGGATCTGCTCGGTCGAGGCCTGGGTGCGTGAGGCCAGCGAGCGGACTTCGTCGGCAACCACGGCAAAGCCACGGCCCTGTTCGCCGGCGCGGGCGGCTTCGATGGCGGCGTTGAGCGCCAGCAAGTTGGTCTGTTGAGCGATGGAAGTGATCACGTCGACCACACTGCCGATCGATTGCGTCGCGCCGGCCAGTTCGCCGACGGCGTGGCCGATTTCGGTGACCGAGTTGGCCATGTGACGGATCGCCAGCAGGCTGTCGTCGGCCAGCCCACGACCTTGTTGGGCCAGCTTGTCGGCTTCTTCCGCAGCGTGAGCGGTGCTCTGAACGTTGTGAGTCACTTCCTGAATGGTCGCGGCCATCTGGTTGATGGCGGTTGCCGACTGATCGGTTTCGCTGCGCTGTTGATCCAGCGACTGAGCCTGGCGACGAGACAGTTGCGCCGATTGCCCGGCGTGCTGGCGAACGCTTTCACCGGTGTCGACCAGACGCGTCAGTGCAGTTTGCAAACGCGCTTCTTCGCTGAGCATCGCCAGGTCGAGCTGCGCCTGCGGGCCGCGGTTGTCGCTGTAGGTCAGGGCCACCAGCTCACTGGTGAACGCCTTGGGATGTTCGTCCAGCGTCTTGCGAATGGTGCTGCGCTGACGCAACTCCAGAAACGCACCGACCGCGAGCAGCACGACCAGGGTGACGGCAAACGAGGCATTGTCATCGAGCAGGTAGTTGCTGGCCGCCAGCAGCAGCGCACAGATAATCATCGGCAGCTGACGCAGCAGGTGATAAGCAGCGGTGGCGACGGGCGAAACGGCTGGTTTGCCGGCGCGCAGGCGGGCGTAAAGCGCTTCGGCACGGCGCACTTGATCGCGGGTCGGCACGGAGCGGACGGATTCGTAACCGACAATGCGGCCGCCCTCGTACACCGCCGTGACATAGGCGCTGACCCAGTAATAGTCGCCTTGTTTGGAGCGGTTCTTGACCACGCCCATCCACGGTTTGCCCAGTTTGATGGTTTCCCACATGTGGGCGAATACGGAAGCCGGCATGTCCGGATGACGAACCAGATTGTGCGGTTGGCCGATCAACTCTTCGCGGGTGAAACCGCTGAGCGAGACGAAGGCATCGTTGCAGTAGGTGATGCGACTGTCGAGGTCGGTGGTGGAAATTAATCGTTCAGACGCCGGAAAAGTTCTTTCTGTCTGGGTTACCGGCATATTCACACGCATTGACAAGACCTCTCCCTGATAAACACAAAATATCCCGGGTACGCTTTGAAGGTGTAGCACAGCATTGCGAAGTCACAACACGGCACACGGGTTAGATGCTGTATCGACGCTGATCCCCTCCCCTTGAATAAAAGGCTGACCAGTTGTCGCAACAGCTCCCGCGTCGAGCACCTTTACTTGCCTGGCGCACCTCTGCACCATTGCGCCCTCTTTGCCAAAGGCCCGGTCATGGCTCATCACCCCCGTTCACTTGCCCGCACGTTCAGTCGCTGGACCCGCGCCTTGCGCGCACGTCTGACCGCGCTGATGCAGCGCCGAGAATCGGCTGCACCGCTGGATGACGCCGCCGTCGAGCACCCGCCTGCAATAAACGCAGTACAGGCGGAAAAACCCGCCGAGAAGCCTGAAGCCAAAAAACGCGCGCGCAAGCCAAAAACCAAAAACGCTCCCCCTGTTCCTGATGTCATAACTCCCAAGTGCCCGCATTGCCGCAAGCCGATGGTGATCAAGACGGCGCGCACCGGGCGCAACGCGGGGGATTTCTGGGGCTGTGCGGATTACCCGAAGTGCCGCGGGATCCGGCCGATTTTCAAAACCACCGAGCCCACTCGCCGAGGCTGACAGTCGGCAACGCAATCTACTCAAAGGAAACCCAATGCCGAAGTTCGATCTCAAAGCCGTTGTGGCATGCCTCGCCCTGCTGGGCGGGATGATGGCCGTGGAAGCTCAGGCCGACACCAAGTCCAAGTCGACCAAACAGGTGGCTGCGCAGGAAAAGGTTTCGCTGCTGGGCGGCAAGCTGGCATTTACGCTGCCCGCCGGTTTCGTGAAGGGCGAGATGCCGGAGATCGACGCCAACGCTGTCGCTCAAGGCGTGACCGGCGCGCTGTACACCAATCAGGCTGAAAAGCGCGTGCTGATCATCACTGAAATGCCGATCCCGATGGGCATTGAAGCCGAGGACAACGACACCGAAGTGCTGGACGGCCTGCTGGTCGGGCAACAGGCGCATCAGAGCGGCAGCTACAAGGACTTCAAGAAGCTCAGCGAGAAGAAACTGGTCAAAAAGAACGGCCTGGGCGTCGGCCGACTGGACACCTCGGTGACCATGAGCGGCGCGCCGGTGCTGAGCACCACCGTGGTTGCTGCTTCCGGCAAACGCTCGGCGATACTGAATGTGGTGTCGCGGGCCGCCAATGCCAAGGAACACGCGGCGATGGTCAAAACCGTTATCGGCGAGTAATCGCGAGCGGCTCAGTCCACTCGCAGCGTTTTCGACAGCAGTTCCACCAGCGCATGCACCTTGGGCAGTGCTTCCCGGCTGCGCGGCCAGGCCAGGTGCAGCGCCAGACCTTGAGTGGTGAGGTGCGGAAGGATCTGCACCAATTCGCCACTGTCGAGTTTGTCCTTGATCAGCCAGGTCGCCAGCTGCGCGATTCCGCCGCCACGCGTGATCGCCGCGATCTGGCCCTCGCCGTTGCCGATGACCAGACGCGGCTCGACCACACGGGTTTCAGGTTGCCCCTGCGCGTCGACGAACAGCCACGGGCTGATGCTGCCGTCCCCACGTCCGTAAAGAATGCAGGCGTGATCGGCCAGGTCTTCGAAACTGCGCGGCGTACCATGTTTCGCCAGGTAGCCGGGCGAGGCGCAAAACACCACGCGCTCGGTGCCCAGACTGCGATGCGCCAGACCTGCCGGCCATACCTGCGTACCGCCA
>JARDZH010000551.1 GCA_029240955.1 Pseudomonas sp.
GCCTGGACTGAGGAAACCCGCATTCTTCAGCTGACGACCCTCCCCGCCCCTGCACTCATCCAATTGCTGAGCGGCTTGCTGCTTCTGTTATTCGGTGCCGAGCTCTCGGTGCGTGCCGCCGTGCACCTGGCGGCCATCCTGCGGATCCGCCCACTGATCATCGGGTTGACTGTCGTCGCATTGGGCAGCAGCGCCCCGCAGATCGCAGTCAGCCTGCAAGCGGCGTTCTCCAACAGAACCGATATCGCGGTCGGCAGCGTGATCGGCAGCGGCATTTTCAATGTGCTCGTCACGCTTGGGCTTTGTGCGCTGATCATCCCGTTGCGGGTCGCGCGCCAGGTGCTGCGTATCGACATTCCGCTGATGATCGGCGCCTGTGTACTCGTAACATCGCTGGCCTGGGACCGTGAGCTGGACACACTCGACGGCGCGCTGTTGCTGGCAGGTCTCGCCGTTTGTCTGTTCATCGTGCTGCGTCAGGCGGGGCAAGTGGCCCGGCACGGCCGAACGTTCGGGGCCGATACACCTCGCGCAGGTTCGCGTGTGGCGATGCTCATTGGCGGTCTGTTGACGCTGGCTCTGGGCGGTCATCTGCTGGTGAACGCCTCGGTGGAGATCGCGCTCAATCTCGGCTTGTCCGAGCGCATCATCGGCCTGACGGTCATCGCCATCGGCACATCCTTGCCCGGGCTCATCACTTCGCTCATTGCTGCGATACGCGGCGAGCGTGAGATTGCGGTGGGCAATGTGATCGGCAGCAATCTGTTCAACCTGCTGGGCGTGCTGGGGCTGACCGCGATGGTCGCTCCGGATTCGCTTTCAGTGTCACCCAACGCGCTGGTGTTCGACTTGCCGGTGTTGCTCGGCGTGGCAGCGTTGTGCCTGCCGGTGTTTTATTCCGGCTACCGGATCGACCGCATCGAAGGGCTGTTGCTGTTGTCGTTGTATCTGACATACGGCCTGCACATCGTGTCGATCAGCACCGGCATGATGCTGGCCGAGCGACTGGAAGGCGCGATGCTCAGCGTCGTGCTGCCGGTGCTTGGGGTAATTGTGGGATGGGGCATCGTGCGCAGCTGGCGACGCCAGCACTAGATCCAGCCGCCCCACTGCAGAATGAATATTCCGATGTTGGTGGTGACCGCTGCGGCCAGCGTGGTCAGCACAATGATCGCGGCCGCCAGTTCGTAGTTGCCATTGGCGGCACGCGCCATGATGTAACTCGCCGCTGCCGTCGGGCTGCCGAAGTACAGGAACAGGATACCCAGCTCCGCACCGCGAAACCCTACCAGCCATGCCGCCAGCGTACAGAACAGCGGCAGCCATACCATTTTCACCAGACTGGCGCTGACTGCCAGCTTGCCGCTTTTGCGCAGTGAGGCCAGCGAGAGCGTGCCGCCGATACAGATCAGCGCCAACGGCAGCGTCATCTGAGCGAGATAGCTGCCCGACTTTTCCAGCCAGTTGGGCAGGCCGATACCGTAATAGGCAAAGGGCGAGGCCAGGATCACGCTGATGATCAGCGGGTTGGCCATCACGCTCTTGAAGATGCTCCACGGATCGGACTTGATCACCGGGCTGTACACCGCCAGCACGATGGTCGACAGCGTGTTGTAGAACACGATGACCAGCGCGGCAAGAATTGCCCCGACCGAGATGCCGTAGTCGCCGTACATGCTGGCGGCCAGCGCCAGCCCCACGACGCCGTTGTTGCCGCGAAAAGCGCCTTGCACGTAGATCCCGCGATCGACAGCCGGACAGCGCCGCACTGCCCACGCCCAGGTGCAGGCGAAGCTCAGCAGCGTCATGACGCTGAAAAATATCAGCAGCTTGGGCTGCAACGCGTCACGCAGGTCCGCATGAATGATGCCCAGAAACAGCAGCGCGGGCATGGTGACGTTGAACACCAGCCCGGAAGCCGAAACGATGAAGCCGTCGTTGATCGCGCCGATTCGCTTGAGGATCACGCCGAGAAACAACATGGCGAACACCGGCGCGGTGATGTTCAGGGTTTCGAGAAAGATACCCAGCATGCCTTGCAACCCTGCCTAGTCGTTAGGTGCCTCATCATAAGCGACCTTGACGCGCAGGTTGCAAGCAATTGCTGCAAACGCTTTCAGACCGCTGGTTGCAGCTTGCGCTCGAACACTGAAACGCCGTCGAGATCGCGCAGGTTGACGGTCATTTCGCCGGTCTGCGCGTCGATGTTCACTTCGCCGAAAAACTGAAACCCGGCAAAGGGCGAAGTGTTCTGCGCAGGCGGGGCTTTCTGGAACACCAGCTCTGGCCCAAAGGTCTTGTCCAGCGGGTTCGGCCCGAAACTGCCAGCGTTCAGCGGGCCGGCAACGAACTCCCAGAACGGATCGAAATCCTGAAACACGGCGCGATCCGGGTGATAGTGGTGGGCGGCGCAATAATGCACGTCTGCCGTCAGCCAGACGCAGTCGCGGATCTTCTCGGCCCGCAGGTAGGCCAGCAATTCAGCAACTTCAATTTCGCGCCCCAACGCCGGGCCGTCGTTGCCATTGGCGATGGCTTCCCAGCGCGCGACGCCCGGGCTGACTTCACCATCCGGCACGCCGAGGCCGATCGGCATATCGGCGGCAATCACTTTCCATTGCGCGTTCGAGGCCTTGAGCTCGCGCTTGAGCCAGTCCAGCTGGTGGCGCCCGAGGAAAGCGGTGGTCGGCCCCGGTTTATCGGCCAGGTTGGCGTCGTTGCCGCCGCGGTAGCTGCGCATGTCGAGTACAAAGACATCGAGCATCGGCCCGTAGGGAATCTTGCGGTAGATGCGACCGCCGTTGTCAGCCTGCTGCAAACGCAGGGGGGCGTATTCGAGATACGCCTGGCGCGCGCGGGCAGACAGCACATTGATGTCCTTGACCTTGTAGCGGTCATCCAGCTGTTTGCTCGACGACCAGTTGTTGGTCACCTCATGGTCGTCCCACTGCCA
>JARDZH010000552.1 GCA_029240955.1 Pseudomonas sp.
CGCATATTCCGGCCGGGCTTGGCGTACTGGAGACAGTGTTCATCACGCTGCTCTCGCACCAGTTTTCCAAAGGCAGCATGCTCGCGGCGCTGATCGGGTATCGCGCGATCTACTTCCTGCTGCCGTTGCTGATTGCGGTCGTGGTGTATCTGGTGCTGGAAAAGCGCGCCAAGAAAATGGGCCTGAACAATCAGCAGCAGAGCGGCGGGCAGCCGGGACCGACCCACGGCACGCCCTGATTTACTGAGAGGCCCTCTGAACGCCGGGACTAGCTGCGCGGGTCCTGGCGGGCGAAAGTCTTGACCGCATCCACCGCGTCTCGCGTCCCCTCACTGATCTGCACGATCACCGATCCCGCGCGATCCGCCAGCTCCACACCCTTGGCTGCGGTGGTGCGGGTCGTGTCCATGCTTTCGATGGCCTGTCGCGTCTCGTTCTGAATGATGCCGATCATCTCGGAAATTTCAGTGGTCGAACGGCTGGTCCGTCCCGCCAGTTGACGGACTTCATCGGCGACTACGGCAAAACCGCGACCCTGTTCCCCGGCGCGTGCGGCTTCGATTGCCGCATTGAGCGCGAGCAGATTGGTCTGATCAGCGATGCTGCGAATGGTGTTGACGATGGCGGTGATCTGCTCCGAGCGTTCGCCCAACTGAGCGATCATGCGCGATGAGTCTTCAATGTTCTTCGAGATCTGGCGCATTTCCGATGCGGCCTGCTGAATCACTTCGCTGCCTTGCGCGGTAATGTCCTGGGTCTGAACTGAGATGTGGTAGGCCTGCGCCGCACTGCTGGCGTCCTGCTCGTGCTGCACGACCCGGGCAGTGATGTCCGAGGCGAATTTGACGATTTTCCACAGCTTGCCGTTGGCATCGTAGACCGGGTTGTACGTCGCTTCGAGCCAGAGCGTCTGCCCCTGGCGGTTGACCCGCTTGAACTGGCCACTGAAAAACTCGCCGCTGTTGAGGCGGCGCCAGAAAGCGGCGTATTCCGCGCTGCGTGCCACGTCATCCGGGCACAGCATCCGGTGGTGCCTGCCGACCAGTTCCGACTCGTTGTAACCGACCAGGCGAGTCAGGTTGTCGTTGGCGCGCAGGATGTGGCCCTGCAGATCGAACTCGATGACGCCCATGGCGCGGTCGATCGCTTGCAGTTTGTTCTGCGCCTCGCTGTCGGCCTCGACCTTCTCGGTCACGTCCAGCGCGTACTTGATGATCTTTACCGGACGGCCAGCGCTGTCCTTGACCGGGTTGTAGCTCGCTTCCAGCCAGACTGTACGGCCGTCTCCGGCGATCCTGCCGAAGGTGTCCGCCACGAACTCACCGGCGCGAAGGCGCGCCCACAGGTCTGCATAGTCAGTACCGCGCACGTACTCGGGCGTGCAGAACATCTTGTGTTTCTGCCCGATGATGGCGTCACGGCTGTAACGCATGGTGGCGAGAAAGTTGTCGTTGGCATCGAGCACAACGCCGTCGAGGTCGAACTCGATGGTCGCCATGGATCGGTCGATGGCTGTCAGCAGCCAGGCCTGAGTTTCAATGACGTGTTGCAGCGTGGAAATTTCTTTCTTGCCGGAATTGAAGAGCACGAGGATTGCCTGGCTGAAGTATTGGATTTATAGGGTCCCGCTCCGTGGTGCGGACCTCCGTCAGAGGTCATGCTCGTCCTGTGCAGTGATGGCACTATGTACACATTTTCTGATTTGTACAACTTTTGGTACAAGAAAACGGCTCTTTCGGATGGGCTGCAGACGGTAACTATCCAGAAGAGTGGTTGCGGTGCTGCAACAGCCCTGAGTGGCCTCGTTTTGGATAGTGCGAATCCGTAGCACGTCGCTGGTTTCAGAGTCGTGACGTGCCCTGTCCGTGTCCGAGGAACCCGACGTACTGCAGGCCGCGCTCCACCGCGCCTTCGAGGCGGGCATCTATCCTGCTTGATAGAGGGGTGAGGCGCAGTCAGCTCTGGTCCGGCGACAAGCGTCGTCGCGCAGCGCTGGCGCAGGCTTTTTCTGACCTGCCGAGCAGCGCCCGCCGAGCCGAGGATTGAATCATGAACCTACTGACCCGAAGCAATCCCGCGGGCCGCGATATCGTTGCGTCGCAGCACGATCTTCTGAGCTACGTCGGCTTTGCTGCCTATCGTCTGGAAGCAGGCGAGCGGTTGTCACTCAACGCCGATGACAAGGAGCTCTGTGTCGTGCTGCTCGCCGGGCACACCACCATTGTTGGCGAAGCACTGGGGCAGGGTGCGTTCCGCTGGGAAAACGTCGGTGAACGCCGTTCGGTCTTTGAAGACGTTTCACCCTTTGCCGTGTACCTCCCGCCTCAAAGCCAGGCGACCTTCACCGCGCTCGGGCCTGCACATCTGGCCGTGTGTTCTGCGCCAGGCGACACCGGCGGACGGGTACCGGCGCGGCTGATCACGCCCGACAGCATGAAACGCAGCGCGCGCGGCCGGGGCGCGAACCTGCGCTATGTGTGTGACATCCTGCCCGATACCGAGCCTGCGCATTCGTTGCTGGTGGTGGAGGTGCGCACACCTTCGGGCCACTGTTCCAGTTACCCGCCGCACAAGCATGACCTCGAAGAGTTTCCTGATGACAGCGTGCTGGACGACGCCTGTCTCGAACAGACCTGCTACCACATGGTCAATCCGCCGCAAGGCTTTGTCTTTCAGAGGGTGTACACCGACGACCGCCGCATCGATCAGGCGATGGCCGTGGAAAACCATGACCTGGTCACCGTGCCGGTAGGCTATCATCCGGTCTGCGTGCCCTATGGCTACGAGTCCTGGTACCTGAACGTGATGGCCGGCCCGGTCCGTGCCCGACAGTTCAGTAATGATCCCCAGCACAGCTGGTTGCTGGATCTGTGAAATTTCTACCGCCGTTTCGCATCATCAAGGAGGTTGCATGAGAGCAGGACTGGTCGGGTACGGCAAAGGTGGGCGCTTCTTTCATGCGACCTTGCTGG
>JARDZH010000553.1 GCA_029240955.1 Pseudomonas sp.
GCCCAGCACACGCGGAAACGGATATGCCCAAAGCCAGCAGCGACACCACAGAATGACGTCGCCTACACCACCGATGTCGCGGGCAAGCGCGCTCCTACATGCCAATGAAGCCCTGGTGCCATAACCATCCCGTCAGTGGAATCGAGCGCACCGGTTTTTGCTGCCGTTTCACGGCAGATCGCGACCAAGGTCGCTCCTACAGGGAAAGCGCGAATAAGCGATCTACAACACCTCAGCGCTCTGGATTCGCTGCACACCCGCCGCCGACATCGCCCCCCACGCCGCCTCAAGCGAACCATTCATATCAATAGCGCGACAGGCATCCTCGATCACATACGTCACAAACCCCGCCGCACGCGCATCCTGCGCCGACCAGGCAACGCAGAAATCCAGCGCCAGCCCGACCACAAACACCGTATCGATCCCGCGTTCCTTCAGATACCCCGCCAGCCCCGTCGTAGTCGTCCGGTCCGCCTCCAGAAACGCCGAATAACTGTCGATCCCCGAATTGCACCCCTTACGCAGAATCAACTGCGCATGCGGCACATCAAGATCAGCGTGCAACTGCGCCCCATGACTGCCTTGCACGCAATGATCCGGCCACAACGTCTGCGGACCATAGGGCAGGGCGATGCTCTCGAACGGCGCGCGCCCGACATGGCTGGACGCAAACGAAATATGCCTGGCCGGATGCCAGTCCTGAGTCACGATGACCCGCGCAAACGCAGCCCCCAAACGATTGATCACCGGCAGCAGCGCATCGCCATCGGCAACCGCCAGCGCGCCACCGGGCAGGAAGTCGTATTGCATATCGATGATCAGCAAAGCGCAACGCGGGTCGGTAGGCTGGATGGAAAGCGGCATGGAGGTTCCTTTGACGATGGCCGGACATGCCACCAGTTTGCCCTTGGCTGAGATTTTTTGCGATCCGTCGCGCCGTAAGATGATCGCCGCGCAGTGTTTGCGAAAATATTACAGATGCCAATGCGAATCTGTATCATGCGCGGCAAAATCCAGCCGGTCGTTAGAACGGGTAATCATCAAGGGCAAAGCACGTCGATGCGTCGTACTCTCGTTTCTCTCTGCGTCATTCAAGCCATTACTCAATCGGCCTGGGCTGAAATAGCAGCCGCCGAATCATCCGCCACCGCACCTTCGGCCATCGAGTTGCAGGATATCGATATCCAGAGCAACGCCGACAGCGAGCAGGCACTCGGCCCGGTGGTGGGGTATCGCGCAACCCGCTCTGCCAGCGCAACGCGCACCGATTCTTCCATCCACGAGACGCCGCAGTCGATCAGTGTAGTAACCCGTGAAGCCGTGGAAGATATCGGTGCCACACGACTGCAGGACGCACTCGATTACGCAGGCGGCGTCGGTCGTGCCAACAATTTCGGTGGGCAAGGGCTGACCACGTTCACCGTTCGGGGCTTCACCACCGGGGAGTTCTACCGCAACGGCTTCCCGATCAACCGTGGCTACCCGAACATGCCCGACGCCAACACCATCGAGCGTCTCGAAGTGCTCCGGGGGCCAGCGACAACCTTGTACGGCCGCGGCGACCCGGGCGGTACGTTCAACGTGGTCACCAAACAACCGCTGGCCCAGCGCAGCGTCACGCTTGGCAGTCAGATCAATGACCAAGGCATGAAGCGCGGTACGCTCGATGCGTCAGGGCCGCTGGACGATGAAGGTCGCCTGGGTTATCGCCTCAACCTGATCGGCGAGGGCGGCGACACGTTCCGCGATCATGTGGAAACCGAGCGATACGGCGTTGCGCCGGTGCTCAGCTGGCAGGTCGACGACGCGACGCGGATCGTCTTCGAAGGCGACTTCATGCGCAACAATCACCCGCTTGACCGCGGAGTAACGCGTTATCCGCGCCAGAGCGGAACTGCTTCGCGAGACACGTTCTTTGGCGAGAAGGACATCGGCAAGCTGCATAACGACAACGATATGGCTCAGCTGCGCTTCACCCATGATCTGAACGCGGACTGGACACTGGGCGGCGGGATACAGATGCTGGACGGCTCGCTGGCCGGCAACGCCATCGAGGCCAATGGTCTGGCCGCCGACGGTCGTACACTGGGCCGTAACTTCAACTACCGCAAACTGGAGTGGACCGACCGCGATGTGCAGTTGAACCTGACCGGGCACTTCTCGACCGGGCGTTTCGAACACACGTTGCTGACTGGGGTCGAGTACGAAGACTACGACTACAAATCCATCATTCGACGCTCAGGCGGCGCAGTATCCGACTACCCGATCGACATTTTCAATCCGGTCTACGGCCAGGCGCGTCCAGCGCTGACGCGCACCACGACGCACGACAAGGAAAACCTCAAAACGTACGCGGCGTTCGTCCAGGATCAGGTCGCCTTGACCGAGCGTCTCAAATTGCTGGCGGGCGTGCGCTTCGAGCGCTTTGAGCATGATTACGACAATCTGCTCCCCGGTAGTCGAGACTGGAATGCGAGCGACAACGCAGCGACGCCGCGCCTTGGGTTTACATTCGATCTCACCGACGATCTGGCCCTGTATGCCAACACTGCACGGTCGTTCAAGCCCAACAGCGGCGCGAGTCGGACCGGCGGCGGCTTCAAGCCGGAAGAGGGCAAATCCTACGAAGTCGGTATGAAGTGGGAAGGTTTAGACCGGCAGTTGAGCGTCGATGCGGCGCTGTACCACATCGTGAAGAAGAATGTTCTGACCACCGACCCGGTTGATTCCACGTTCAGCGTGGCGGCCGGTGAGGTGCGCAGCCGTGGCTTTGACCTGAATCTGGTCGGCAACCTGACGCCGGCATGGCGCCTGATGGGCAGCTATGCCTATGTCGACGCCGAAGTCACGAAGGACAACACCCTGCGTTCGGGAACGCGCTTGCTCAACATTCCGCAACAGACCTTCAGCCTGCTCAACGTCTACGAATTTCAGGACGGCCCGTTGCGCGGGCTGGGGTTGGGAGCA
>JARDZH010000554.1 GCA_029240955.1 Pseudomonas sp.
ACTTCGTCCATCGGGTGCAGCAGCTTGCGCAGAATCCACATGCGCTGCAGTTCGTCGTCGGCGGTCAGCAACTCTTCGCGGCGAGTGCCGGAACGGTTGATGTTGATCGCCGGGAACACGCGCTTCTCTGCGATCTTGCGATCCAGCGGCAGCTCCATGTTGCCGGTACCCTTGAACTCTTCGTAGATGACTTCATCCATCTTCGAGCCGGTTTCGACCAGCGCGGTAGCGATGATGGTCAACGAGCCGCCTTCTTCGATGTTACGCGCGGCACCGAAGAAACGCTTCGGCTTCTCCAGAGCGTGTGCATCGACACCACCGGTCAGTACCTTGCCGGAGCTCGGAATGACGGTGTTGTAGGCACGGGCCAGACGGGTGATGGAGTCGAGCAGGATGACGACGTCTTTCTTGTGCTCGACCAGGCGCTTGGCTTTCTCGATCACCATTTCGGCAACCTGGACGTGACGGGCCGGTGGCTCGTCGAACGTGGAAGCGACCACTTCGCCGCGCACGGTGCGCTGCATTTCGGTCACTTCTTCCGGGCGCTCGTCGATCAGCAGAACGATCAGGTGCACTTCCGGGTTGTTACGGGTGATGTTCGACGCGATGTTCTGCAGCATGATGGTCTTGCCCGCCTTTGGCGGAGCAACGATCAGGCCGCGCTGACCTTTACCGATCGGGGCACACAGATCGATCACGCGACCGGTCAGGTCTTCGGTGGAACCGTTACCGGCTTCCATCTTCATGCGAATGGTCGGGAACAGCGGAGTCAGGTTCTCGAACAGGATCTTGTTCTTTGCGTTTTCCGGGCGATCGTAGTTGATCGTATCGACCTTGAGCAGAGCGAAATAACGCTCGCCTTCTTTAGGCGGGCGGATCTTGCCAACGATGGTGTCGCCGGTACGCAGGTTGAAGCGGCGGATCTGACTCGGCGAGACATAGATGTCATCGGGGCCGGCCAGGTAGGAAGCGTCCGCAGAGCGCAGGAAGCCGAAGCCGTCCTGGAGGATCTCCAGCACGCCATCACCGGAGATTTCCTCACCGCTTTTAGCGTGCTTTTTGAGCAGGGAGAAAATCACATCCTGCTTGCGCGAACGGGCCATATTTTCTATGCCCATCTGTTCGGCCATTTCGAGCAGATCGGTAATCGGCTTTTGCTTGAGTTCAGTCAGATTCATATGGGAATGACGTAATCATGTATGGAGGGGGAAATTAAGCTTTTGGCTTAATGAGGCCGCGCCGCAGAGAAGGCGACAGGATCGCGTACTAAATCGAAAGGAGAGCGTCGGCGACGGCTAGCAGGGGGCAACGGAAGAGCCGTTGCGGGGCCGAATGTACCACTGGATTTTTGAGGCGTCTAGTACGAAACCCAAAAAAAACCCCGCTATTCGCGGGGCCTTTAGACACTTCAGATATTAGCGTCGAGGAATGCTGCCAGCTGAGACTTCGACAAGGCCCCTACCTTGGTGGCTTCGACGTTGCCGTTCTTGAACAGCATCAGCGTCGGGATACCACGCACGCCATGCTTGGCCGGTGTTTCCTGGTTTTCGTCGATGTTCAGTTTGGCTACGGTCAGCTTGCCTTCGTAGGTGCTGGCGATCTCGTCCAGAACCGGGGCAATCATTTTGCACGGGCCACACCACTCAGCCCAGTAGTCAACCAGCACGGGACCGTCTGCCTTGAGTACGTCCGCTTCAAAGCTGGCGTCAGTGACGTGTTTGATCTTGTCGCTACTCATGAAAGTCTCCGAGAGTCATAGGCTAAAAACGACGCTCATCATAACGGCCTCAATGTCATTCAGGAAGCGAAGGATCATTGAGTCTGCCTATGACGGCCCATGAGTCAGGTTATAGCGCATTCCCGTTGCGAGTCCCTGCCCTTCCATCGCCTGCTCTACAGGGCGCCTCGCCCAAGCCTGGGGCGCTACGTCACCGGACCGCGCCAAAGCGGAGCGCGGGGCCTGCCACCCCCAAGAACCGGGTAGCCGGGGCGCACCGAAATCACGCAGCCGTCATGAACATTGGCTCACCCGCAGCGGATGGCATGGGCTGTGCACTGCCGTCATGGCCAACATCTTTCGTTCCGTTCGGAGATTTTCCATGACCAAGCGTTCCAGCGCACTGCTTGCTGCCTTGTTTGCCAGTCTCATGCTGAGCCATAGCCCGGCCCAGGCCAACGGCCTCGATGATGTTGTGAAACGCGGCACGTTGAAGGTCGCCGTGCCGCAGGATTTCCCGCCGTTCGGCTCGGTCGGACCGGACATGAAGCCACGCGGGCTGGACATCGACACCGCTCAACTGCTGGCAGACAAACTGAAGGTCAAGCTTGAGCTGACGCCGGTCAACAGCACCAACCGCATTCCGTTCCTGACCACGGGCAAGGTCGACCTGGTCATTTCCAGCCTCGGCAAGAACCCGGATCGTGAGAAGGTCATCGACTTCTCCCGCGCCTACGCGCCGTTCTACCTGGCTGTGTTCGGCCCGCCTGAGGCGCCGATCAAGGAAATCGCTGACCTGAACGGCAAGACCATCAGCGTGACCCGTGGCGCTATCGAGGACATCGAGCTGAGCGCCGTCGCGCCGCAAGGTCTGACGATCAAGCGCTTCGAGGACAACAACTCGACCATCGCCGCGTACCTCGCCGGTCAGACCGATCTGATCGCCAGCGGCAACGTGGTGATGGTTGCCATCAGCGAGCGCAATCCCAAGCGCATTCCTGCCCTGAAAGTGAAGCTCAAGGACTCGCCGGTCTACGTCGGCGTGAACAAAGGTCAGCCTGAGCTGCTCGGCAAGGTCAACGAAATCCTGAATACCGCCAAGGCTGACGGTTCGCTGGAGAAAGCCTCGGTGACCTGGCTCAAGCAGCCACTGCCGGCCGACCTCTGACCTGACGCTGGAGTCGCCTGTGGCTTATCAATTCGACTTCACGCCGGTTCTTGAGAACTTCGATCTGCTGCTTCGTGG
>JARDZH010000555.1 GCA_029240955.1 Pseudomonas sp.
GAACGGCATCTGGTGGGACAGGCGCTGGACGAGATTGGCTATCCGTATTGGGATGAGAGCCAGAATCCGGCGTATCGGTTGTTTTTGGGGTGAGGGTGGCTGGGGTGCACGTACTGGTTTTGGGTTGGCTGAAAAATCGCTTTCGCCAGCAAGCTGGCTCCTACGTGTTCCATGCGCGCCGCAGACCTTGTAGGAGCCAGCTTGCTGGCGAAGCGATCTTGCTGATGTCGGTGTCATCTGGACGAACGCGGTCACAGGCAAGCTAAACTTTACCCGCCCAACTCCATAAGGAGCACCTCGCCATGGACCCCATTACCGCCCTGAAAACCCTGCATATCACGGCCATCAGCCTTTTGCTGCCATATCACGGCCATCAGCCTTTTGCTGCTGAGCGCTGTGGGGCTTGTCAGCGGTTTTGCCAAGGTAAGGATGGAAGGCGATGCAACGGTTCAGAACCGCCTGCTGCAGCGTCCTCTGCTGTTTGTCTGGATATTGATGGGCCTGTGCCTGGCGATTCTGCCGTTTACCGGCTGGTGGCTGGTGCATCTGGTGGGTCTGTCGCTCGGCCAGACCTGGATACTCGCCAGCAGCCTGATCTATACCCTCGCGATCTTCAGCTGGGCGTGGCTGGTCGTCAGGCTCAACCGGTTGCGACGAGGCGACGGCGCGGGCAGCGCGCGATTCACGCTGGCGCTGGCCGTCGTCAGCGCGCTCGGCCTTGTCGCAATTGCCGGCTTGATGGGGTTCAAACCGGCCTGAGCCGTGCGCCTTATTTGCGCAGAGTGATCACCGGCCAGCCACGGCTTTCGGCTTCCGCGCGCAGACGCGGGTCTGGATCGACTGCCACCGGATTGGCGACTTGTTCCAGCAAGGGCAGGTCGTTCATCGAGTCGCTATAAAAGTAGCTGCCTTCCAGATCCAAGCCGTTTTCTTGCAGCCAGTGCTGCAAGCGGGTCACCTTGCCTTCACGGAAGCAGGGCACGCCGGTGGTCCGGCCCGTGTAACGGCCATCGACCATTTCGCATTCGGTTGCCAGCAGCGTCTCGATACCCAGCCGCTCCACAATAGGGCCTGTGACGAACCGGTTGGTCGCGGTAATGACCACCAGCTTGTCGCCGGCTTCGCGGTGCTTGGCGATCAGCTCAAGCGCCTTGGGCAGGATGATCGGCTGATGCAGTCGCGCATGAAGTCGCGGTGCCATTCATCGAGCTGCGCCATGTCTGTGCGGCCCAGGATCTCCAGCGTGAAGTTCAGGTACTCGGTCAGGTCCAGCGTGCCGGCCAGATAGTCCTGATAGAACTCGTCGTTGCGAGTCTTGTAAGTGGCGGTATCCAGAATGCCACGCTCGCAGAGATAGTCGCCCCAGGCGTGATCGCTGTCGCCGCCCAGAAGCGTGTTGTCGAGGTCGAATAAAGCCAGACGCATGCGGTTACTCGCTGAAATATCAGAAGAAAGGCACCAAGAATACGAGGTTTTCACAAGTCTTCACATAAGGTGCTAAGCCTCGTTGCTGGTTTGATCGCCTTTGTGGAACAATGCGGCGACATGCGTTTGCGAGGTTGTTGCCGTGATCGACCCCGATGGTTTCCGTCCTAATGTCGGGATTATTCTGACAAACGATGCTGGCCAGGTCCTATGGGCTCGGCGTATTAACCAAGACGCCTGGCAGTTTCCGCAAGGTGGGATAAACCCTCAGGAAACGCCGGAAGACGCGCTTTATCGTGAGCTGAACGAAGAAGTCGGACTCGAACGACAGGATGTGGAAATCCTCGCCTGTACCCGGGGCTGGCTGCGCTATCGTCTGCCGCAGCGACTGGTCCGCACTCATAGCCAACCGCTGTGCATCGGCCAAAAGCAGAAATGGTTTCTCCTGCGCCTGATCTCGAACGAGCAGCGGGTGCGGATGGATTTGACCGGGAAACCGGAGTTCGATGGCTGGCGCTGGGTCAGCTATTGGTACCCGTTAGGCCAGGTGGTGACATTCAAGCGCGAGGTGTATCGACGCGCACTCAAAGAGCTTGCCCCGCGCCTGTTATCGCGCGACTGACACGGAGTTCGACCCCGAGCCATGCTCAATACGCTGCGCAAGATCGTCCAGGAAGTTAACTCCGCCAAGGATCTGAAGGCGGCGTTGGGCATTATTGTGCTGCGCGTAAAAGAAGCGATGGGCAGCCAGGTCTGCTCGGTGTACCTGCTTGATCCGGACACCAACCGTTTCGTGCTGATGGCGTCCGAAGGCCTGAACAAGCGCTCCATCGGCAAGGTCAGCATGGCCCCCAACGAAGGTTTGGTCGGTCTGGTGGGCACCCGCGAAGAACCGCTCAATCTCGAAAATGCCGCCGATCACCCGCGTTACCGCTACTTTGCGGAAACCGGTGAAGAGCGCTACGCGTCTTTTCTGGGCACACCGATCATCCACCACCGTCGGGTCGTGGGAGTACTGGTCATTCAGCAGAAGGAGCGGCGCCAGTTCGACGAAGGCGAAGAAGCGTTCCTGGTCACCATGAGTGCGCAGCTGGCGGGCGTTATCGCGCATGCCGAAGCCACCGGTTCGATCCGTGGCCTTGGTCGCCAGGGCAAGGGCATTCAGGAAGCGAAATTCGTCGGCGTTGCGGGCTCGCCCGGTGCAGCAGTAGGCGTTGCGGTGGTCATGCTGCCGCCTGCCGATCTTGAAGTGGTGCCGGACAAGACCGTCACCGATATCGATGCCGAGCTGGCACTGTTTCAGAATGCGCTGGAGGGTGTGCGCAGCGACATGCGCACCTTGTCTGCCAAACTCGCCACGCAGTTGCGCCCCGAAGAGCGGGCGCTGTTCGACGTCTACCTGATGATGCTCGACGATGCCTCGCTGGGCAGCGAAGTCACCAATGTCATCAAGACCGGCCAATGGGCTCAGGGCGCCTTGCGCTCGGTAGTCAACGAACACGTCAAACGTTTCGAACTGATGGACGACGCCTATCTGCGCGAGCGGGCGTCGGACGTGAAAGACCTGGGCCGTCGTCTGTTGGCCTATCTTCAGGAAGCGCGCCAGCAGGCGCTGGTCTACCCCGACAACACCATTCTGGTCAGCGAAGAACTGACGCCGGCGATGCTCGGCGAGGTGCCGGAAGGCAAGCTGGTCGGTCTGGTTTCGGTTATGGGGTCAGGCAACTCCCACGTCGCCATCCTGGCACGGGCCATGGGTATTCCTACGGTCATGGGCCTGGTGGACTTCCCTTATTCCAAGGTCGATGGCATCGACCTGATCGTCGA
>JARDZH010000556.1 GCA_029240955.1 Pseudomonas sp.
GCCGGGCGGCGCGCCGGCGTCAGGTGGCACGTCACGGGTACATCAGTGAACCAGCATGCCGGTGAACCAGTACGCCTGGGCGTAGGTGATGCAGCCGACGATGGTGGCGAAGAACAAACTGTGTTTCAGGGTGAAGCGGAACAGGTCCGATTCCTTGCCCACCAGACCCGTCGCCGCACAAGCGACCGCGATCGATTGAGGTGAAATCATCTTGCCGGTCACGCCGCCGGTGGAGTTGGCGGCGACCATCAACACGTCGCTGAACCCCAGCTGTTGCGCGGTGGTTGCCTGCAGCGAGCCAAACAAGGCGTTCGCAGAGGTATCGGAGCCGGTCAGGAAAACGCCCAGCCAACCCAGGAACGGCGAGAAGAACGGGAAGGCCGCGCCTGTGCCTGCCAGAACCAGCGCCAGGGTCGAGGACATGCCCGAGTAGTTCATGACAAAGGCAAAGCCCAGCACCATGCCGATGGACAGGATCGCCCAGCGCAGCTCGATTAAGGTTTCTTTGAAAGTGGTCAGACCAATCTTCGGCGTGATACGCAGCACGAACATCGCCAGAATGGCCGAGAACAGAATCGCGGTGCCGGACGCGGCGATCAGGTCGAATTTGTAAACGGCCGGCATGGCCGTGACCTTGGCCACGATTGGCGCGCCTTTGAGCACCAGTTGATCCAGATACGGGACCGGAATGTTGAAGGTCCACGCCTGCATCGCGCCGCCCGGCAGGAACATCGCCTTGAACGGTTTGAGCGTCCAGATCGTGACCATGGCCGTGAGTATCAAGAACGGCGACCAGGCTTTGATGATCTGCCCAAGGGTGTAGGGCGATTTGGACGAAGCGCGTGGCTGACTGAAACCGCTCGGGCCGCCCATCATTGCTGCGCCGCCGCTGACCACAACGGTATCGGTGTCCGACGCGCGTTGCGGCTGCCAGACTTTCAGGAACAGCGTCAGCGACACGATGCTGACCAGCGCCGAGGTGATGTCCGGCAGTTCCGGGCCAATGAAGTTGGACGTCAGATACTGAGTGACACCGAAGGTTGTGCCGGCAATCAGCGCAGCTGGCCAGGTCTCCTTCACGCCTCGAACACCATCCATCATGAACATCAGCCAGAACGGCACGAAGATCGACAGGAACGGCAGTTGGCGACCGGCCATTGCGCCGATCTTGAAGGCATCGATCCCCGAGACCTGACCGGCAACAATCACCGGAATCCCCAACGCACCGAAGGCAACCGGCGCGGTGTTGGCGATCAGGCACAGGCCTGCAGCGTACAGCGGGTTTAGGCCCAGCCCTACAAGCAGCGCGGCAGTAATCGCCACCGGTGCGCCGAAACCTGCAGCTCCCTCCAGGAAAGCTCCGAAGCAGAACGCAATCAGCAGCACCTGAAGTCGCTGGTCATCGGTGATCGAGGTGACCGAGCTGCGGATGATTTCGAACTGTCCGCTCTTGACCGTCAGCTTGTAGAGAAAGACCGCTGCGACAATGATCCAGGCGATGGGCCACAAGCCGTACGCAAACCCGTACACAGCAGAGGTAAGTGCCATGTCGATGGGCATGCCGAACGCGAAGATCGCCACGAGTATCGAAAGCGCCAGCGTGATGCTGCCTGCGATGTGTCCTTTTAGCCTGAAAACGGCGAGCGCCAGAAAGAAGAAAATGATGGGGATGAGCGCAGCGGCGGCGGAAAGGCCGAGGCTGCCCAGAGGTGTGTAGAGTTGTTGCCAAGTCTGCATGTAAGAGGCCCCTAATTGTTGTTGGTTAGGCCCGGTGTTCTGTGAAAGCGCGGCTTCGATTTGGCATCCCAAGCGGGAGTGTTTGGTCGACACGGATCGCACAGCTCACCAGCTCAAGCCGCTCTTTGGCGAGCGGTCTTGCGACGCGACGCATGACAGGCGTCGACGTCGGCATTGGCTAATTGGTAATACCAATTTACAATGTCTGTGGGCTAGGTTAGAGGCCCTTCTAATGGTGTGTCAATTTGTCGTACCCAGACTTTCGTCGGGCATGAGCTGAACGGCTGTCCGGAGCAGGGTGGCGGACAGCGTTACGAGGGCGCTTGATCGAGCGGAAGCGGCCGGAATGCGCGGCCCGCGGCAGGTCTGGGATGTGGAGTATCAGTGATGAGTTTTGACCAAGTGCGTCAGCGCCGTTTGTCTGACGATATTGTCGAGCAACTGGAACGGATGATTCTGGAAGGCACGCTCAAGTCGGGTGGGCGCCTGCCTGCCGAGCGGGTTCTGGCCGAACAGTTTGGCGTATCCCGACCGTCGCTGCGTGAAGCGATCCAGAAGTTGACCGCCAAGGGGCTGCTCATCAGTCGTCAGGGCGGGGGCAATTATGTGGTGGATAACATCGGCTCCAGCTTCAGCGATCCGCTCCTGCATCTGCTGGAAAGCAGTCCAGATTCCCAGCGCGACCTGCTGGAGTTTCGCCACACGCTGGAGGCGTCATGCGCCTATTACGCAGCGATGCGCGCGACCGATGCGGATCATCGCAGGCTGCGCGTGGCATTCGAGGCGTTGCAGGATTGTTATGCCCGGGCTGATGAAGTGAGTCGTGCGGAAGAGGGCGCGGCGGATGCGAGCTTTCACCTGGCGATTGCCGAAGCCAGCCACAACGCCGTGTTGCTGCACACCATTCGCGGTCTGTTCGACCTGCTCAAGCGCAACGTCGTGATCAATATCGGTGGCATGTACAGGCAGCGCAGCGAAACCCGCGACATGCTGATTCAGCAACACCGTGAGCTTTACACGGCGATCATCGAAGGGCGCGGCGAGGACGCGCGGGAGATTTCCAGCCGCCATATCACCTACGTGCAGGAAGTGCTGGAAGAAGTGCGTCAGCAGGATCAGCGCAGCGCTCGGGCAGAGCGGCGTAACAAGATGTAGGGCAAAACTGCTCTAAACGTAGGAGCGCGCTTGCCCGCGACGGCGTTACGCGTTTTCCCAGCTACAGGCGCCAGCGCGCAGGAGCGGCGGGAGACTAGTCTTCCTTGCCCTTGGTCCGCACGGCGCGCTGCAGCTCACGGTCCGAATCGCGTTCGCGTTCGGTGTGGCGCTTGTCGTATTCCTTCTTGCCTTTGCCCAGAGCAATTTCGCACTTGATCAAGTGCTGCTTCCAGTAAAGGGAGAGGGCGACGCAGGCGTAGCCTTTCTGCTGGACCGAGGTAATGAGCCGTTCGAGCTCACGCTGGTTCAGCAGCAGTTTGCGGGTACGTGTCGGGTCAGCGATGACGTGTGTGCTCGCGGTCTTGAGCGGCGTGATATGGCTACCCATCAGCCAGGCCTCGCCATCCTTGAGCAGCACATAACTGTCGACCAGCTGCACCTTGTTGGCACGCAGGCTTTTTACTTCCCAGCCAGCCAGGACCAGACCGGCCTCGAACTTGTGTTCGATGAAGTAATCGTGTCGCGCTTTCTTGTTCTGCGCGATGGTCCCTGTGGGGTGTTTCTTGAGCTTCGCCATAGGGGCGGCATTATAGGGAAGTGCGTCAATGTCTGCTACGGGAAAGCGTGCGCTTGAGCACGATGATTGAATCCCGGACAATGCGCGCT
>JARDZH010000557.1 GCA_029240955.1 Pseudomonas sp.
CGAACCACGCGCTGACCCGGTCGCGAGCTGCGCTCCCTCCCACAAGACCGCGTTGTTTGCGCGATCGCGTTGGATCGCTGGAATACGGTCACTGTGGGAGGGAGCGGAGTTCGCGACAGCGGTGTTCCGGCCCGCGGATGATTTGGTGAATGACCCGGCCTCTCGCCAGCAAGCTGGCTCCTACAAGACCGCGTTGTTTGCGTGATCGCGTTGGATCGCTGGAATACGGTCTCTGTGGGAGGGAGCGGAGCTCGCGACAGCGGTATTCCGGCCTGCGGATTATTTGGTGAATGACCCGGCCTCTCGCCAGCAAGCTGGCTCCTACAGGACCGCGTCGTTTGCGCGATCGCGTTGGATCGCTGGAATACGGTCACTGTGGGAGGGAGCGGAGCTCGCGACAGCGGTATTCCGGCCCGCGGATTATTTGGTGAATGATCTGCCGTCTCGCCAGCAAGCTGGCTCCTACAAGACCGCGTTGTTTGCGTGATCGCATTTCATCGCTGGAACGCGGTCATTGTGGGAGGGAGCGGAGCTCGCGACAGCGGTATTCCGGCCCACGAAATCATCTGGCGCATGCCCGATTTGTGTAGGAGCGACCTTGGTCGCGATCGGCTGCGCAGCAGTCGTAGAAATGCCACACAGTCGGGTGCTACATCTGCCGGGCGATCAGGTCCAGCAGCCGCTGAAGCGCGCCCTGATTGGCTTTCATCACGCCGAGACCTGCATCGGCCATGGCCTTGGCTGCGGCGGGTTGATCGATCAGGCGGTGCACGGCTGTGGCCAGCGCCGCGGCATCGCTGACTTCCTCAAGCGCGCCGGCGCTACGTAACATCGCGGCGATCTCCAGAAAGTTGAACAGGTGCGGACCGCTCAGCACAGGCTTGTCCAGCGCCGCGGGCTCCAGCAGATTGTGCCCACCATTGGGCACCAGGCTACCGCCGACAAACGCCACGTCCGCCAGCGCGTAAAGGAACAGCAACTCGCCCATCGTATCCCCGAGCAACACCGACGTCGCAGGCATAACAGGCTGGCTGGTAGAGCGGCGAACCGTGGCGAAGCCTTGCTGCTGACACAGATCGTTCACGCTGTTGAACCGCTCGGGATGACGCGGCACCAGAATCAGCAAGGCGTCGGAATGGCTGGACAACACCTGTCGATGCGCAGCCAACACGCTCTCATCCTCACCGGCATGAGTACTCGCAGCGATCCATACCGGTCGCCCGGCCGCCAGCCACTCTTCCCGCAACCTGGAGGCGGCAACCGGCAATTGTGGATCGATGCTCAGGTCGAACTTGATCGAGCCGGTCACCGTCACGCATTCCGGCCGTGCGCCAAGTTCAAGAAAGCGTCGGGCCTCGGTTTCGGTCTGCACCGCAAACCCGCTCATCTCGGCCAGCATCGGTCGGGTCAGCCGAGCAAACCGCCCGTACCCCCGTGCCGAACGCTCTGACAACCGCGCATTGGCCAACATCACCGGAATCCGGCGCTTGGCGCATTGGTGAATGTGGTTGGGCCACAATTCGGTTTCCATGATGATGCCGAGCCTGGGCTGCACATGATCAAGGAAGCGACCCGCTGCCCAAGGCAGGTCGTAAGGCAGGTAGCAATGCTGAATTCGCGACTCGTCCGCGAACATGGCCTTGATCCGCTCCGAACCCGTAGGCGTCATGCAGGTCACAGTGATCGGCAAGTCCGGATACTGCTTGAGCAGCGCCCGTATCATCGGCGCCGCCGCAATGCTTTCCCCGACCGATACCGCATGTACCCAGATACCGCCGCGCTGCATGGTCGGCAAGCCTACGGCAAAGCGTTCGCCGATCCGCTGTCGGTAAGCCGGAGCCTTGCGCGCGCGCAACCAGAGCCGCACTGCAATCAGCGGCAGACCAAGATGAAACAGCAAGGTGTAGAGAGTTCTATTCATGGGCGCGGAGTTTATCAGTCCGTCCCGCCAAAGCTAGCTCTGCTCCACGGCGTAGACACGACGGCCGAAGGCGTCCGGATTCTGCGAACGGACACGACCGCCCGCTACAATGCGCCGCTTCACTAAAAGGAAACCATCAATGAATGCCTACTATCTGCTGGCCATCGCTATTTGCGCCGAAGTCATCGCTACCACTTCGATGAAAGCCGTCAAGGGGCTAAGCACGCCTTTGCCGCTGGCGCTGGTAATCGGCGGATATGCCATCGCCTTCTGGATGCTGATTCTGGTAGTGCGCACAATTCCCGTCGGGATGACCTACGCAATCTGGTCCGGCATGGGGATCGTGCTGGTCAGCATAGCGGCGTTCTTTATCTACGGTCAGAAGCTGGACCTGCCGGCCATGCTCGGCATGGGCCTGATCGTACTCGGCGTGGTGGTGATCCAGCTGTTCTCGAAAACGACCGGGCATTGAACTGACCTTCCCCTATAATGGCCGGACTTTTTATCCACCGAGGTGCCCATGCCAGCTGTTATTTCCACTGACGTCCTGATTGTCGGAGCGGGTGTCGCCGGACTCTGGCTCAATGCCCGTCTGCGTCGTCAGGGGTTCTCGACAGTGCTGGTTGAAAGCGCAAGCCTGGGTGGCGGACAGAGCCTGAAGTCCCAGGGGATCATCCATGGCGGCGCGAAATACGCGCTGCACGGAGCGCTGTCCGGCGCATCCGAGGCGATCGCCGACATGCCACGCCGCTGGCGTGAAGCGCTGGCCGGCAAAGGCGAGCTAGACCTTAACGGCGTGCGCATTCTGTCCGAGGCGCATTATCTCTGGTCGCCAGGCACCATCGCCGGCAACCTGACCAGCTTCTTCGCCAGTAAAGCGGTGCGCGGGCGTGTCGATCAGGTCAAAGGTGAAGATTTGCCCCCGGCGCTGCAGAACCCTCGTTTCAAAGGCAAGGTGTATCGGCTGGCTGAACTGGTGGTCGACGTGCCCAGCCTGATCGCCCGTCTGGCCGACCTCGCTGGCGA
>JARDZH010000558.1 GCA_029240955.1 Pseudomonas sp.
ACGGTGTGCCTGCTCATGCTCTGCCCCCCACGCCGCGCACTGTCGTGTCGGCTTCGTCGGCCATCGCGACCTTGCTGCGCGGCATTAACACCATGCCAAGGCCACCGGCGCCGACCAGTGCGGCGATGATCAGGAAGCCGGGCGTGTAGCTGCCGGTTGCGCTGAACAGGTAACCCGTGAGGTAAGGTCCGGTGAAGCCGCTGAGGTTACCGATCGAGTTGATCAGGCCGATGCCCGCTGCGGCGCCGACTCCGGTCAAGACCTGACCGGGTACTGCCCAGAACACGTTGATCGCGCTGTACACACCCATCGCCAACAGCACGAAGCCGATCACGATGATCCAGGGCTGGTTGATCAGCAGCGCCAGGGCAATGGACACGGCGGCCAGCATCGCGGCGCCGCCGGCATGCCAATGGCGCTCTTGCAGACGGTCGGAGCGGCGGCTCCACCAGATCATCGCCACGGCTGCGACGGCGTAGGGAATCGCGGTGATCAGCCCGTTCTGCATCAGGCCGATTTCCAGCCCGAACGAGGCGCGGAACGACGCCAGTACCGTGGGCAGAAAGAAGTTCATGGCGTTGGAGCCAGAGGTGATGCCGAAGTACACCAGCGCCAGCAACCATACCTGCCGGCTGGCAAGCGCCTTGCGGATCATCTGGCCCTTGGTCGGTTGCACGCCGACCACCAGCGGCTTGGCGCGCTCTTCCTGCTCCAGCGTGTTGATCAGCCAACTGCGCTGCTCGTGAGTCAGCCAGTGGGCGTCCGCCGGGCGATCCGTGAGATAGAAGTAGCACACCACCCCGAGAATGACGGCAGGCACGGCTTCGACGATGTACATCAGCCGCCAGCCCACCAGGCCATAGGCATCGCCCAGTTCCATCAAGCCCACCGACAACGGCGCGCCGATGATTTGCGCAATGGGCACGCCCAGGTAAAAGCTGGCGATCATGCGCGCTCGATAGCGGCTGGGGAACCACAGCGACAGCAGGTAGATGACCCCCGGAAAAAAGCCCGCCTCGGCGATACCCAACAAGACGCGCAGGGTAATGAAATGTCCCGCGGTCTGGAGAAAACCCATGGCGCCGGCGATGATGCCCCAGGTCACCATGATCCGCGCGATCCACACACGGGCGCCGAAGCGGTGCAGCAGAATGTTGCTCGGCACTTCAAAGATGAAATAGCCGAGAAAGAAAATCCCGGCGCCCAGGCCGTAGATGGTCTGGCTGATGCCGATGTCTTCGTTCATGCGCAGCGCCGCGAAGCCGACGTTGTTGCGGTCCAGGAACGCGACCACGAATAGCAGGACAAGAAACGGCACCAGGCGTCTGGTCACGCGCTTGATGGTTTGCCTTTCGATGTCGGAGGCATCCGGTTGTGAAGTGATCATGTCGCACGACCTCGCATTGTTGTTGTTATCGGAATCGGTGCAGCAGCGGGCGCCTGACTGCGGCGCGGGTCAGACGGAGCGCGTGTCTTCGATATGGGCACGCACAATGGCATCGAAGTCGGCGTCGGCGTTGAAGCCCAGGGCGCGAGCGCGAGGCGCCTCTACCCTGCTCGGCCAGCTCTCGACAATGCGCTGGATGGTGGCGTCCGGCTCCCAGCGGATCAGCCGGGTCACGTCAGGCCCCGCGACCCGTTGCAGCGCGGCGACCATGTCGGCAACGGTGGTGCTGATCCCGGGCAGAGGAATGATGCGTTGGTCACCCAGGGTTTCGGGCGACAGGGTCATGCCGCGCAGCATGGCCTCGACGATCCGGCGTGGTGACGTGAGATAGACCCGGGTATCAGGGCGCACCGGGCACACCGCCGGCTCGCCGTTCAAGGGCTCGCGGATGATCGAGCTGAAGAAGGTCGATGCGGCTTTGTTGGGCTTGCCGGGGCGCACGGCCACGGTGGGCAGGCGCAACACACGGCCGTCGATGAAACCTTTGCGGGCGTAGTCGGCCACCAGCAGTTCGCCGATTGCCTTCTGCATCCCGTAGGACGATTGCGGCGTAAGCGCAGTGTCGTCGTTCACGACCTCGGGCAACGCGCCACCGAAGACCGCGAAGCCGCTGGCATAGACAAAGCGCGGGGAGTTGCCCTGCTTGCGCACGGCTTCCAGCAGGTTCAACAGGCCATGCAGGTTGACCTGCATGCCGAGGTCGAAATCAGCCTCTGCCGCCGAGCTCACCACAGCCGCCAGATGCCAGATCAGGTCGACGCCATCGACGATGCGCGCGACGACCTGCGGGTCGGCGATATCCCCGGTCACGAGTTCGATACGCGCGTCGTCCGGTAGCTCGTCGCCGGCAAAGGCATCAAACAGTACGATCCGTTCGACGGCCTGTGGCGCCTGGCCGTCCAGGGCCAGGCTGTGCGTGTCGAGCAGGCGCCGCGCCAGTTGTTTGCCGATAAAGCCGGTACCGCCGGTGATCAGAATACGCATCTGGTGCTCCTTGTTGTTATTGGATTGTTGGCAAGCCGCCCCGGGCTCAGTCCGCCTGCACCGTGCGCTGGCATTGCTCACCCAGGCCTGCAATGCCCAGACGCATCTGCTGGCCGGCGCGCAGGAAGACCGGCTCGGGCTTGACGCCCAGGCCCACGCCCGGTGGCGTGCCAGTGGAAATAATGTCGCCCGGTTGCAGCGACATGCAGCGGCTCAGGTAGGCGATCAACGCTGGAATCTGGAACACCAGGGTGCGGGTGTTGCCGTTCTGATAGCGATGCCCGTCCACTTCCAGCCAGAGGTCCAACTCATGGGGATCGGCGATTTCGTCGCGGGTCACCAGCCACGGGCCGATGGGGCCGAAGGTGTCGAAGCCCTTGCCCTTGTCCCAGGTCCCGCCGCGTTCCAGCTGCCACTCGCGTTCGGACACATCGTTGATCACGCAATACCCGGCCACGTGGTCCATCGCATTGCTTTCATCGATGTAGCGGCCGGCCTTGCC
>JARDZH010000559.1 GCA_029240955.1 Pseudomonas sp.
CCAGAACGTCGACTTCATCGCCTCGCACCCGCTGATTTCGGGCGCCGGGGACGACTTCCGTAACTATTCCGGCGCTGCGCCTACGCCCCAGTCGGAAAACGACAAGGCCGCGACTGACTTCTTCGCCAGCATCGCCAAAGCACACCCGGCCTACTCATTCGTGTCATACGGTCTGATCAACGGCAGCTATGTCATGACGCCGGAAGACCCGAAGATGGCGAATTACGATCCGCGCGTGCGACCGTGGTTCAAGACCGCCATGGCGAACGTCGGCAAGACGGTGCGCAGCGACGCCTACTACTGGGCCGGAGACAATTCGGTACTGGTCAGCACCATTCGCGCCATCCCCAACACGCTGGGCAGCCCCGGCGGCGTGGTCAACATCGACGTGTCACTCGGCAAGCTCACCGACATCGTCAAACAGATCAAGCTGGGCGAAAGCGGCTACCTGATACTGATGGAAAAGAACGGCACCGTGCTGGTCGACCCTAAACAACCGGAACACAACTTCAAGAAACTGGGAGAACTGGGCGACGGGTTCAGCGAACTGGCCAGAACCGCGAGCGGCCTCGCCGAAGTCACGCTCAACGGCGAGCGATTCATGGCGAACGTCTACCCGTCCGATGAGCTTGGCTGGAACTTCGTCGGTCTCATCAAACAGAACGAAGTCATGGCGGACGCGACGCGTCTGACGTGGTTGATCGCAATCATCGCTGCAGTCCTGGCGGTGGTGTTCGCCATCGTCGGGGCCAGCTTTGCGCGGGTGATCGTACGCCCGATCCACAGTGTATCGAGCGGGCTTGAAGGCATTGCCCAGGGCGAAGGCGACTTGACTCAAAACCTGGCCGTGCGCGGAAAAGACGAAACCGCTCAGCTGGCAGGCTGGTTCAACAAATTCCTGACCGCGATCCGCAACCTGATCCAGCACATCGGCCAGGCGGCGCACAAGATTCTCGACGCCTCGCAAAGCTCGACCCGCGTGTCCAACGACATGGCCGAAGCCGCAGGCCGTCAGCGCGAGGCGGTCGACATGGTGTCGACGGCGTTCCATGAAATGGTTGCCACGTCCAACGAAGTGGCCCGTTCCTGCAGCATGGCCGCAGACAGCGCGGACAACGGTCAGCAGCAGGCCCGTGAAGGCCAGCGACAGATCGACGAAGCCGTACGCAGCGTCGACCAGCTCAGCGAAGAAATCGCCCGCTCCGCCAAGGACATGTCGCAACTCGAACGTGACAGCAACGACATCCAGTCGATTCTGGACACCATTCGTTCCATCGCCGAGCAGACCAACCTGCTGGCCCTCAACGCCGCGATCGAAGCAGCACGCGCCGGCGAACAAGGCCGCGGGTTTGCCGTGGTGGCCGATGAAGTTCGTGCGCTGGCCAAGCGAACCGCGGACTCCACCGCCGAAATCGACACCTTGCTCGGCAACCTCGCCAAACGCACGGCCTCGGTGGCTCAGCAGATGCATTCAAGCCTGAACGTGTCCCAGCAGTCGGTGACCAAGATCGGACAGGCTCGCAGCAGCTTTGGGCAGATTCGAGAGTCAGTGGATGTGATCCGCGACATGAACACCCAGATTGCGACAGCCGCCGAAGAGCAGCATCAAGTGGCTGAAGACATCAATCGTCATATCAGTCAGATCCATGGCGATGCGCAGCTGATCGCTGAACTCTCCGACTCGGCACGCGCCGATTCCAACAGTCTGGCGGCCTTGTCTAGCGAGCTGGACGGGTTGGTTCGTAAATTCAAGACCTGAGTGCCTTAAGTGCTCGCTCCCGCAGATGCTTGTGTGGGAGCGAGTGTGCTCGCGAAGCGCTGACGCTGGACTGCAACGCTATCTGAGCCGATGCGAATCGACGCCTGCCCCTCGTCCTGTTAACCCCTGCACAGATTTGTAGGGAATATGCTCTGCATACAAATGGGGTGGTATTAATGTTGGTGTTCGGACGAGTTACCCGGTTGTTCCAGCAGTTCGACAAAGCGCGTCAGGCTCTGCGAAACCGTGCCCCGGCGCCAGATCAACCACGTCTGTAGATGCCGGAAGCTTTCCTGCAGCGGCCAGATACTGACGGTCTTACAACCGGGCATGCTTTCCAGCATGCTGCGCGGCATCAGCGCCAGCCCTGCCCCGGCGCTGACGCAGGCAAGCATCCCGTGATAAGACTCCATCTCATGGATTTTGCCCGGCACCGCAGCATCGTCACTGAACCAGCGCTCGAAATGGTGACGATATGAGCAATTCGAGCGGAAGGCGTAAATGTTCTCGCCCGTCACATCGCCGCCGCGCTCGACCGGCGCATGCCCAAGGGGCGCGATGATCACCATTTCCTCTTCGAACACCGCTACCCCTTCGAGCGCCGGATGCAGGACCGGGCCGTCGACGAAAGCCGCGACCAGGCGGCCAGCCAGTACGCCGTCGATCATCGCTCCGGAGGGACCGGTGCTGAGATCCAGTTCTACCTTGGTGTACTTCTGGTTGTAAGCCGCCAGCAGCGCAGGTATGCGCACCGCCGCTGTGCTCTCCAGGGAGCCCAGCGAAAACGGGCCCTGTGGCTCGTCACCCGACACCGCCACCCTCGCCTCTTCCACCAGATCGAGGATGCGCCGTGCGTAATCCAGGAAATTCCAGCCGGCCGGCGACAGGCGCAGGCGGTGTTTTTCGCGGATGAACAAGTCCACGCCCAGATCCGCTTCCAGTTGTTTGATCCGGGTCGTGAGGTTTGACGGCACGCGATGGATCAACTGTGCCGCGGCGCTGATGCTGCCTTGTTCGGCCACGACCTTGAACATCTCAAGCTGAACCAGATCCACGACATTCTCCAAATGTGAACGTTAAGCTCACTATTATTCAGTTTCGGAAAACGAAGCATGTAAGTAGGCTGGATTCATTGTCAATCACCTACAGGATGACGCCATGACTT
>JARDZH010000560.1 GCA_029240955.1 Pseudomonas sp.
TGCCACCTGGTGGATCCGTCAGGCGATCACTCGCTCGATCGCCGACCAGGCCCGCACCATCCGTATTCCGGTGCACATGATCGAGACGATCAACAAGCTGAACCGTATTTCCCGGCAGATGCTGCAGGAAATGGGTCGCGAGCCTACTCCAGAGGAGTTGGGCGAGCGCATGGAAATGCCTGAGGACAAGATCCGCAAGGTATTGAAGATCGCCAAAGAGCCGATCTCCATGGAAACCCCGATCGGTGATGACGAAGATTCGCACTTGGGTGACTTCATCGAAGACTCGACCATGCAGTCGCCAATCGATGTCGCCACTGTTGAAAGCCTCAAAGAAGCGACGCGCGAAGTGCTGTCGGGCCTCACCGCTCGGGAAGCCAAGGTTCTGCGTATGCGTTTCGGCATCGACATGAACACCGACCACACGCTGGAAGAGGTCGGCAAGCAGTTCGACGTTACCCGCGAGCGGATTCGTCAGATCGAAGCCAAGGCCTTGCGCAAGCTGCGTCACCCGACAAGAAGCGAGCATCTGCGCTCGTTCCTCGACGAGTAATCACAGCACGCAACACCAAAACCCCCGGCCTGCCGGGGGTTTTGCGTTTCTGAGCGCAGCCGCCCGTCTACGCCCGTCCCGATGAAGAAATATTTCCTACACTAGAGCGAAACAGTCTCCCATTTGCCATGGCCCGACTATATTGAACGCACGGTCAGCAAACACTGCGGCCCGGATCGATATGTGCTCAAGGGGATGAACGGCATCACAGGAACCTGGCGCTCCTCACATTACAGTCGACAACTTCGAAAGCCGGTCAATCGTCGCCGGAAAGGCAAAGCCCGGCAATTTGACCTACAACTATGTGTCGTTCCTGAAAGAAAACCTCTGCCTGAGCCATGGCACAGCATCGTGCATTCAGGAGGCGTCAAGACGTCTCCGACAGCAACACAATCAATGCGGTAACGCTACGGCGTCAATGCGGCCCTGCCGCGTTTGGACACGTTGTCGTTCCGCGAGATCGGCAGCCTGAGACAGCACGGACGTGAGCCACTTATGCGTGGATTAATGATCGATATCAGCGACAGCAAGCAGGCAGAAGAAGCGTTACGTCTATCCGAGGGAAAATTTGCGTCAGTCTTCGCGCAATGCCCTGACATCATGATGATCGCTCGTCTGTCAGACGGGTGCATCCTGGACGCCAACCGCGCGTTCACTGAACTGACTGGCCTGAGCGCTGAAGAAGCCGTCGGCAAGACACCGGCTCAGCTCAACCTCTGGGCCGTTCCCGGCGTAGGACCGGTGCTGATCGAGCGCCTGCAGAAGGGCAACATCCGAAACCTGGAAATGCCTATGCGGCGCAAGGACGGCCGCACGTTTTCCGGCCTGCTTTCGGCCGAACCTTTCGACCTCAGCTCCACCCCTGCAGTACTGGTGATCGTTCGGGACATCACGCCGCTCAAGCAGGCGCAGCAGCAACTGCAACTCTCCGAAGAAAAGTTCGCCAAGGCGTTCCATGCCTCGCCCGACGGCATGGCCATTACCCGCGAGCACGATGGCATGGTGGTCGAGGTCAACGACGGTTTTACCCGGCTGACCGGCTACAGCGAGCGCCAGTGCCGTGACCGCTCGACATTCGACATGGATCTCTGGGCCAACCCTGGCGAGCGCCAACTGCTGCGCGAAAAGCTCAAGCGTCACGGCTCGGTTCGTGACTTTCAAGTGCAGATTCGGGGCGCCGATGGACTCTTGCGTGTATGCGAGCTGTCTGCACACCCGGTGCTGATCGCCGGCGAAGACTGCATTCTGACCATCACCCGCGATATCACCGAACGCCAGCAGATGCAGGAGAAAATCCAGCTGTCGGCAACTGTATTCGAGAGTACTGCGGAGGGTGTGCTGATCACTGATACCTCCCAGCGCATCACCGCAGTGAACCGGGCCTTTACTGAAATCACCGGCTACAGCGAACAGGAAGCTATCAGCCATACGCCGCGCCTTCTTGCCTCGGGTCAGCATGACAGCGCGTTCTACGCGGCCATGTGGTATCAACTGAACGCCGAAGGCCATTGGCAAGGCGAAATCTGCAACCGCCGCAAGAACGGTGAGTTGTATCCGAGCTGGCTGACGATCAATGCCGTGCGCAGCAAGGACGATTCCATCACGCACTTCGTGGCGGTATTCGCTGACATCTCCAGCCTTAAGCATGCGCAGGCGCGGCTGGACTATCAGGCTCACCACGACCCGCTGACCGGCTTGCCGAACCGCACCCTGTTCGAGAGCCGCCTGCAGACCGCTCTGATGCACAGTGCGGAATCCGGCAGCCTGGGCGCCGTGTTGTTTCTCGACCTGGACCGCTTCAAGCACATCAACGACAGCCTCGGCCATCCGGTCGGCGACCTGCTGCTCAAGGGGATCGCACTGCGCCTCAAGGAAAACCTGCGCGACATCGACACCGTGGCGCGGTTGGGCGGCGATGAGTTCATCGTGCTGCTTCCGGGGCTGCTGCAACCCAGCGACGCCGAGACCATCGCCAACAAACTGCTGGCCTGCTTCACCGCGCCGTTTCAGGCGGGCGAGCACGAGTTCTTCATGAGTGCGAGCATCGGCAGCAGCCTGTTCCCTACAGATGGCACCGACGTTGCGACGCTGGTGAAGAACGCCGACGCTGCGATGTACCGCTCCAAGGCCAAGGGCCGCAACCGGATCGAAAGCTATACGCGCGACCTCACCTCCCAGGCCAGCGAGCGGATCGCGCTGGAGCAGGAGCTCAGACGAGCGCTGGAGCGCAACGAGCTGAGTTTGTCTTATCAACCCAAGATCAGCCTGCTAACCAACCAGTTGGTGGGCGCTGAAGCGCTGATCCGCTGGAGTCACCCGATCTTTGGCGAAGTGCCGCCTGAGCACTTCATTCCACTGGCCGAAGAGAAC
>JARDZH010000561.1 GCA_029240955.1 Pseudomonas sp.
GGCGTGCAAGGCAGCGCGTCGCTGGGCACGGAAGTGCGCGTCAGCAGCGACGAGCGTTTGCTCTGGCCGCAACAATGCCCGGGCCTGTATCGGCAGTTCGGTCATCCGGTGCTGGGTGCCGGCCTTGCCGCAGACACGGCCAAGGGTTTGGGCACTGAGAGTGTGGCCTTCTTCAAGCGTGGCGGAATCCGCATCGCGGTGGTCGGCGTGACCGACCCCTATGCCCGCGATCAGCAGGCCTCTCTCAAACAGTGGAACGACAGCCTGCAACCGGTATTCGACCGGGCGCGCGCTGATGCCGATCTGGTGATCGCCCTGGCTGACGTCGGCACCGGCCCAGGGTTCTGGATGGCAGAGCGATTGCCACAGGTTGATCTGGTGCTGTGCGCGCGCGGCCAGGATCTGTGGCCGCAGCCGATCGACGTCATGCAGACGTCGGGCAAGCGGGTGCCGGTGGTGTTAGGAGGAACACGCGCCAGCGGCGCGTTTCGCATCCGTTGCCAGAAAGCTGCCGGACAGTGGCAGTTCACCGCACGTTTCCATCCTGCTCTCGCCGGCGCTTTGAGCGCGCAGGATCAAGTTGAAGCGCAACGCATTCGCCAGATAGCGCAACAACAGCGTGCCGCCCACGCGGTCTGGCTCGATCAACCCTTGGCGATCGCGCCGGAAAATCTCTGGCGGCGCGACGTGCGCGGCGGCAGTTGGGATCGGTTGCTGCACATGGCGCTGGCGGAACAACCCGACAGTGCGGTGCTGCTGCCGGGCCTGCGGTACGACAGCCCGCTGGATCAAGGCCAGCCGATTACCCGTGAACACCTGATCAGCCTGACGGCCAGCTATCCCGCTCCGGTCGTGAGCGTGTCGGCGCGTCAGGTCCCGCGAGTGCTGGAAAACGCTGCCGAGCAAATGTTCGGCGAGCCCTTGCTGCTGGACAACAGTCAGGACCTGCCGCGCTGGTTCGGTCAGCCGTGGCAGGTGACCTACAGCGCAGGCGGCAAACGGGTCAACGGCGTCGGCGAACCGACCGGCCAGTGCCGCACGTTTGGTCTGGGTTTCGATGCGCAGGCCGGCCAGCCGTTGTGGCAACACCTTGAAGCCTGGCTGCGCGAACGCCCGGCCAACTGGCAGATCGCGCCGCTGCGACTGCCGCACATGCGTTACGTACAAGGGCACCCCGGCTGGCATCCGCGTGAGCAGGCCAGTTGAGTCGGGTCGCAAGCATCAGCCACGTGCTGCTGGTGGCGCTGGCCGGCTGGCTGGCGGCGCAATGCGTGCTGCAGGTCTGGCATGGGCCGACGCGCAGCGCTGCGCCAACCGTTCCGACGGCACCGGCGGCGCGGATGCTCAGCGGGCACTGGCAGCCAGGTCCGGTCATCAGCAACGACCTGCCGCTGACCACGCTTGCCGTGCAATACCTGGGTGGTTTCAAGGCCCGCGAACTGAGTTCGACCGTGGTCGTGCTGCGCTTCGAGCAACGCCAGCGCACGCTGGCACGGGGTCAGCGTCTGGCCCCCGGCATTCTTCTGCAGGACATCGATGAATTGGGGTTGGTGTTCGACAACAACGGCAAACGCGAGCGTTTGCCCTGGCCCGCGCAACGTCCGTCGTTCGGCTTCAAGCAACAGGGATAAGCATGACCATCCATCGTCTCAAGCAACCTCTGCGTCTCGCCGTTCTGCTGTGTGCTCTGGCTGCGGGGCAGGCCAGCGCCGAAGAGGAACCGGTCTACGAAGTCAATTTCGTCGACACCGAACTCAGTGAATTCATCGACAGCGTGTCGCGCATCACCCACACCAATTTCATCATCGACCCGCGGGTCAAAGGCAAGGTCACGGTCCGCAGCAGCGAAATGCTGGGCAGCGACGAAATCTACGCCATGTTCCTCTCGCAGCTGCGCGCCCAAGGCTTTGCAGCGGTCGACCTGCCCAACGGCAGCGTCAAGATCGTGCCTGATCAGGCGGCGCGCCTGGAGCCGGTGCCGGTTGAAAACGCCCGCACGATCGGCCCGGTCAACGACGGCATGGCGACCCGCGTGTTCAACGTGCGCAATGCCGCCAGCGAACAGATGCTCAACATCCTCAAGCCGCTGATCGACCCGCGAGTCGGCGTGATTACGCCGTATCCGTCCGCCAATTTGCTGGTGATCACCGACTGGCGCAGCAACCTGGACCGCATCGACAGCCTGCTGGTGCAACTCGATCAGGTCAGCCAGGAACCGCTCGAAGTGCTGGCGCTCAAGAACGCCAGCGCCAATGACACCGCTTCGCTGGTCACACGTCTGCTGGCGCGCGAACAGGGCGCCGACAGCGCGCAAGTGGTGGCCGACCCGCGCAGCAACGCGCTGCTGGTGCGCGGTAGCGCCGACAGCCGCGAGCGGGTGCGGGCGCTGCTCAAGAAGCTCGACACGCCGCGCGATCCGCAACAGAACGCCAACACTGTCGTGATGTACCTGCGCCACGCCAACGCTGCCGAAGTCGTGAAGGTATTACGCGGTTTGAGCCAGGACAGCGCCGTGCCAACCTCCGCCGCTCAAGAGGGCGAAAAAGCGCCGGTGCCGGTCAGCACCAGCGGCATTCGCATGGAGTACGAAGAGGGGACCAACGCAGTCGTGATGGTCGGCCCGGACAACGAACTGAGCGCCTATCGCAATATCGTCGAGCAGCTCGACATCCGCCGCGCTCAGGTGGTGGTCGAAGCCATCATCGCCGAGGTGTCGGACACCCGCGCCCAGGAACTCGGCGTGCAGTGGCTGTTCCAGGGCGACAGTTTTGGCGGTGGCGCCATCAACTTCAGCGGCAACGCGCCGAGCGTGACCAGCGTCGCCGCGCTCGCTCAGGCTGGCAACACCACGGGTCTGAGCCAGTTGCTGTCCTGAGCCAGTTGCTGTCCGGCGTACAAGGCGTGACGGCCGGCGTCGGCAACCTCAGCGGCGGCGGGCTCAACTTCCTGGCGCTGCTCAACGCACTCAAGAGCCAGAGCGGCTTCAACCTGCTGTCCACGCCCACGCTGCTGACTCTCGACAACGCGGAAGCGTCGATTCTGGTCGGTCAGGAAGTGCCGTTCGTGACCGGCTCCGTGACCCAGGACAACACCAACCCGTACCAGACGATCGAGCGCAAGGAAGTCGGCGTCAAACTGCGCATCAAGCCGCAGATCAACATCGACAACACCGTGCGCCTGGACATCGTTCAGGAGGTGTCGTCGATTGCCGACAGCGCAACGGCGAGCGACGTCATCACCAACAAGCGCGAGATCAAGACCAAAGTCATGGTCGAGGACAATGGCCTGGTGGTGCTCGGTGGCCTGATCGGCGACGAGACGACGACCAGCGACCAGCGTGTGCCGTTTCTCGGTGACATTCCCGGTCTGGGCCGTCTGTTTCGCTCCGACAGTAGCCAGCGGGTGAAGCAGAACCTGATGGTGTTCATCCGCCCGCGCATCGTGCGCGATGGCGAAACATTGGCGCAGCTGAGCAGCGAAAAATACCGCAACCTCAAGACCAGCACGTCGCTCGCGCTGCCCGGCGCGGCGGACGGCGACACCTTGCTGCAGCTGTTCCCGGCCAGCCGGGAGCGAATGGATCAGGGCGTATGGTAAGCGCCGTGCTGCCTTACCGGCTCGCTCGTCAGGCGGGCGTCGCCAAAGTCCCGGCCGAAGACGGCTGGCACCTGTGGCTGCGGGCCGGGGCGGACACCGATACCTTGCAGGAAGTGATGCGCGTGCATGGGCTGCCGAATGCGGTCGATCATCTGTCGGTGCAGGATTTCGACGCGCGTCTGGGCTCGCTTTATCAGGCCGGCGAGTCAGCGACGGCCGCGCTGATCGAAGGCATCGGTGATCAGGTCGACCTCGACAGCCTGATGAGCGAACTGCCCAAGGTTGAAGACCTGCTGGAGAACGATAATGACGCGCCGGTGATCCGCCTGATCAACGGTCTGTTCGCCGAAGCCTTGCGTCTGCGGGCTTCGGACATTCATGTGGAAACCTTCGAAGCCAGCCTGGTGATCCGTTTGCGGGTCGATGGTCATCTGCGCGAAGTGCTGCGCCCGCCGCGTGCGCTCTCGACCATGCTGGTGTCGCGGATCAAGGTCATGGCGCGACTGGATATCGCTGAAAAGCGCCAGCCTCAGGACGGCCGGATCACGCTGCGTTCGGCGGGGCGAGAAGTCGATATTCGCGTCTCGACCTTGCCCGGTATTCACGGCGAGCGAGTGGTGATGCGGGTGCTGGACAAGCAGGCCAGCCTGCTGGACCTCGCCAACCTCGGCATGCCTGCAGAAGTGGAGCAGGGCTTGCGCGCCTGTCTGTTGAGACCTAATGGCATCGTGCTCAGCACCGGGCCGACCGGTTCAGGCAAGACCACCACCTTGTACGCCAGCCTCAACAGTTTGAACGACGGGTCCTGCAACATCCTGACCGTTGAAGACCCCGTCGAATACGCCATCACCGGCATCGGCCAGACCGCTATCAATCCGCGCGCGGGCATGACATTCGCCAGTGGTCTGCGCGCGATTCTGCGTCAGGACCCTGACGTGATCATGCTCGGTGAAATCCGCGACCGGGAAACCGCGCAGATCGCCGTGCAAGCGAGTCTCACCGGCCACTTGGTGCTCTCGACGCTGCACACCAACAGCGCGGTAGGTGCCGTGACCCGCCTGCGCGATATGGGCATCGAGCCGTTTCTCATCGCTTCGAGCCTCAAGGGCGTGCTCGCGCAACGGCTGGTGCGCCGGCTGTGTGCCTGCGCACGTCCTCAGCCGTTGCAGGACGCGGAACGTGCGCTGTGGCCGGAGCTTGCAGGGCTTAGCGAGAGCTTTCATCCCGTCGGGTGCGATGCGTGTCAAGGCAGCGGTTACGACGGGCGGATGGGGCTGTACGAATTCATCGAACTGGACGCAGGACTGATCGCGCTCCTGTATGACGGCGCCAGTGAAGTCGCCATGCAGGCGTATCTCGCCGACAAGCGCCAGAGCCTTGCCGCCATGGCGACCGAATGCCTGCGCCGTGGCGAGACCAGCCTGGCGGAAGTGTTGCGCGCGGTGCGGGGCTGATCGATGCCGACTTATCGCTATCAGGCGCTCGACCCGGCCGGCCGCACGCGCAAGGCCAGCTTGCAGGCGGAAAACGAGCGCCACGCCCGGCAATTACTGCGCGAACAAGGTCTGTTCGCCCGTGAGCTGCAGCTTCAGGATTCAGCCTCGCCCAGCCCTCGCGGACAGCGCCTGAATCACGGCCAGCTGTGCGAGCTGACGCGGCAACTGGCGACGCTGTTGAGCGCTGGCATTCCGCTGGTCGATGCCCTTGCAACGCTTGAGCGCCAGCTCGCGGAACCGGCCATTCGCAACTTGCTGGTCGCCGTGCGTGGCGCGCTGGGCGAAGGTCATAGCCTGGCGCAAAGCCTGCGCCGTCAGGGTGGCCTGTTCAACGGTTTGTACTGCGCACTGGTCGAGGCGGGCGAGCGTTCCG
>JARDZH010000562.1 GCA_029240955.1 Pseudomonas sp.
CTTCACGCACTGTTCTCTGAATATCCCATCGAAGCGGTGGTGCACTGTGCCGGTCTCAAGGCCGTGGGCGAAAGCGTGCGTGAACCGCTGCGCTACTTCGAAACCAACGTCAGCGGCAGCGTCAATCTGTGCCAGGCGATGGCCGAAGCCGGGGTGTTCCAGTTGTTGTTCAGCTCCTCGGCAACGGTGTACGGCCAGTGCGAGCGCATGCCGCTGGATGAGCAATGTGCGTTGGGGCAGCCGACGAACCCTTACGGCCATTCGAAGCTGATGGCTGAACACGTCATGAAGAGCGTCGCCAAATCCGACGCGCGCTGGGCGATCGGCCTGCTGCGGTATTTCAATCCGATCGGCGCCCATCCTTCCGGGCTGCTGGGGGAATCGCCGCGCAACATCCCCAACAACCTGCTGCCGTTTCTGCTGCAGGTCGCCACTCGACAGCGCCCCGCCCTGCACGTCTTCGGCAACGACTATCCCACCCCTGACGGCACCGGCGTGCGCGACTATCTGCATGTCGTCGACCTCGCCGACGGTCATATCAAGGCCCTTGAGAGAAACGCACGCCAACGCGGAGTGTCGGTCTGGAACCTGGGTACGGGGCGCGGGTATTCGGTCCTTGAAGTGGTGCGGACCTTCGAACGCATCAGCGGTGTCACCGTGCCGTTGGTGTTCGAGGCGCGGCGCTCGGGAGACGTGGCGCAGTGCTGGTCAGACCCGGCCAAGGCCTGGCGCGAGCTGAACTGGCGCGCTCGCCACGACCTTGAGTCCATGTTGCGCGACGCGTGGCGCTGGCAATGCCTCAACCCGCAAGGTTACGAGCTGGACGTATTGGTGGGCTGAACCCGCGCACTGACCGCTCGTCACAACGCGGGTCGAAGATCTGAACCTCAGCCCGCGAGCATCTTTCTATCCAGATACCACTCACTTGGACGAGGTAACGATCATGGCTACTAAACAGGACAACCTGCTGGACTGGCTGCGCGACGCCCACGCCATGGAGCAACAGGCAGAAAGCATGCTCAAGGCGCAGGCAGACCGCCTGGAACACTACCCGCAACTCAAGGCGCGTATCCAGCAGCACATCGACGAAACCCTGGGTCAGCAGCAATTGCTCAAAGGCTGCATCGAGCGGCTGGGCGGCAGCACATCGACCTTCAAGGACATGGCCGGCAAGCTCATGGCATTCGGTCAGGCAATGGGCGGCATGACCATGCCGGACGAAGTGGTCAAAGGCGCGATGAGCGGCTACGTGTTCGAAAACATCGAGATTGCCACCTACACCGTGCTGATTCAGGCGGCGAAAGACGTCGGCGACACCGAAACCCAGCGTGCCTGCGAGCAAATTCTGCCGCAGGAGGTCGCGATGGCCGACTGGCTTCGTGAGCACCTGCCGGAAATCACCTCCGCCTTCCTGCAGCGTTCGCAGGATCCGGACGCCGTCGCCAAGCGCTGACGCGTTCGCCGGCAAGTGCTGAGCAAACCGCAGTGGTCGAGCCGGCAGACCGATGTCGCCGCTCGACACCTCCGATACTTCCGGTCCGACGAGGTCTTTCATGAGCGAATTTCCCCTGATTGCGGCGAAAACCACCACCGAACAGCTCCATCAACCTGACATCGGTCCGCCTGAGCGGACCCTTTCCGCACTGGCCGGCAGCGCGTTGCTGGTCAACGCCCTGCGCGTCGGTGGCGTGAGCGGCGTGTTCCAAGCGGCCCTTGGCGCTTATTGCCTGTACCGCGGCGCTTCCGGGCACTGCGTCATCAAACGCAAGCTCGCCCCGACCCCTTTCGAAGAGTACTTTCAGCGCGAACACGGCTGGAAAGCCAGCGAAGCCGTGACCCGCAGCGTCACCATCGCCCGCCCTCTCGAAGAAGTCCTGGAATTTCTCAAGCAGCCGAAAAACATCGGGCCGCTGATTCCGTGGGTCGACACCATCGAAGCGCTGGACGACCACACCAGCAAGTGGACCGCGCACGGCCCGCTGGACCAGAGCCTGACCTGGACGCTGGAGATGGAAGAAACCGACGACTCCACCGCCCTGCACTGGCGCACACTGCCCGCTGGCAAGTGGCAGCACGTCATCGATGCCTACCTCAAAAAGGCGCCCGGCAATCGCGGGACCGAGGTCAAGCTGGTGGTGGTCTGCGAACCCGCCGCAGGCAAGTTCGGCTATGCCCTGGCCTCAGCGATCAGCGCGTTCAGCGACAAAGCGATCCTCAACCTGCTCGGCAGCCTCAAACAGCAGCTGGAAACCGGCGAAGTCAGCACCAACCAGATGCGTTCCAGCGAAACCCGCGATTTCATCTTCCTTCATGTGCCTGCCGAAGCCTCTGACCCTGCGCGCGACAATCCACCGGTCGCTGTCACCACTCCGACTTCCGCGGCATCCGCCAATCTGCAGCGAGGGAACATCTGATGCGTGCACTGACCTGGCAAGCACCCAATCACCTGCAAGTCGATACTGTGCCGGATCCCGGCATCCTCAACCCGCGTGACGCGATCATCCGCGTGACCCTGTCATCAGTGTGCGGCTCCGACCTGCACCTGCTGGGCGGCTACGTGCCCGCTATGAAGCCTGGCGATATCATCGGTCATGAGTTCATGGGCGAAGTGGTCGAGATCGGCTCCGGCGTGAAGTCGATCAAGAAAGGCGACAAAGTCATCACCATTTCCATCGTCGGCTGCGGCGACTGCGAGCCGTGCAAACGCACCGATTTTTCGTGCTGCGACAACTCCAATCCCAACCCCTCGGCAACCGACATCGCTTACGGGCAGCCGTGCTGCGGGATCATCGGCTACAGCCACGCGTTCGGCGGCTATTCGGGCAGCCACGCGACCTATATTCGGGTGCCCTTCGCGGACGTCAACCTGTTCACCGTGCCCGAGGGCGTGACGGATGAACAGGCGATCTTCGTT
>JARDZH010000563.1 GCA_029240955.1 Pseudomonas sp.
CGATTATCAGGCGTGCGGGCTGAGTGACCTCGGACGGCCGGACGGCTATGTGCAGCGGCAGATCACTGGCTGGAGCGAGCGCTATGAGCAGGCATTGACGCCCGACGCGCCGCGCTGGGACACCGTCAAGGACTGGCTGGCCAGCCGGATGCCTGCCGACCACGCAAGACCCGGCATCATTCACAATGACTACCGTTTCGACAACGTGATCCTCGACCCTGACGACCCCATGCGCATCACGGGTGTGCTGGACTGGGAGATGACCACCCTGGGCGACCCGCTCATGGATCTGGGCAACACGCTCGCGTACTGGGTGCAGGCAGACGACCCTGCGCCGGTGCAGTCGATGCGCCGTCAACCCAGCCATGCGCCGGGCATGCTGACCCGTCAACAGTTCGTGAGTTACTACGCCGAGCGCGCCGGAATTCGCATCGACACTGTCGACTTCTACTACGTCTACGGCCTGTTTCGGCTGGCTGGCATCGTGCAGCAGATCTATTACCGTTTCTATCACGGACAGACCCAGGACAAACGGTTCGCGTCTTTCGTGCAGATGAATGCGTTGCTGGAGCAGATGACCTTGCAGGTGATCGCCCGCTCCGACCTGTGATTTGCCCTTTTCCCACTCATACAAGGAATCACCATGTCCCGGACCCAACTGTTCGACCTGGATGGCAAGATCGCGCTGGTCTCCGGTGCCAGCCGCGGCATTGGCGAAGCGATCGCCCGGTTGCTCGCAGCCCAGGGCGCGCACGTGATCGTTTCCAGTCGCAAGCTCGAGAGCTGCCAGCCTGTGGCGGATGCCATCGTCAAGGAAGGCGGTCAGGCGACGGCGCTTGCCTGCCACATCGGCGAGATGGAGCAGATCGATGCGCTGTTCCGCGAAATTCGCCAGCGCTTCGGCCGGCTGGACATTCTGGTCAACAACGCCGCGACCAACCCGCAGTTCTGCAACGTGCTGGATGCGGACCCCGCTGCGTTTCAGAAGACGGTCGATGTCAACATTCGTGGCTATTTCTTCATGTCGGTCGCGGGCGGCAAGCTGATGCGCGAGAACGGCGGCGGCAGCATCATCAACGTGGCCTCGATCAACGCCGTATCGCCGGGTGCCTTTCAGGGCGTGTATTCGATGACCAAGGCTGCCGTCGTCAACATGACCAAGGTCTTCGCCAAGGAATGCGCCGGCTTCGGTATCCGCTGCAACGCGCTGCTGCCCGGCCTGACCGACACGAAATTCGCCTCGGCGCTGGTCAAGAACGAGGCGATCCTCAACGTGGCGCTGGCGCAGATTCCGCTCAAGCGCGTGGCTGCGCCGGAAGAGATGGCCGGCGCGGTGCTGTACCTGGCGAGCGCCGCGTCCAGCTACACCACCGGCGTCGCGCTGAATGTCGACGGTGGCTTTCTGTCCTGACATTCGCCTCGGGGCAGCCGCGGCCATTGGACCATGGTCGCGGCCGGCCAGCGCTCCGGTAACTTCCTGCAACACAGGCATGAGGGTAGAATGCACCGCTTTCGGGCAGCCGTTCTGCCCTCCTGCCGATAAGTCCTGCCGACCATGCCTTTCGAACTGAGCGTCGATCTGACCACCCTTGCCGTGCTTGCCGTTGTAGCCTTCGTTGCCGGTTTCATCGACGCGATCGCTGGAGGCGGTGGGCTGCTGACCACTCCCGCGCTGATGACCGCCGGCCTGCCGCCGCACATGGTGCTGGGTACCAACAAGCTCAGCTCGACCTTCGGCTCGGCGACCGCCAGCTTCACCTTTTACCGCCGCAAACTCTTCGACCCTTGCCAATGGATCCATGCGGTGGTCGGTACGGCGACGGGCGCATTGATCGGCGCGGTCGTGGCGCATTATCTGCCTGCCGAATGGCTTAACCAGATGCTGCCGGTGATCGTGTTTGCCTGCGGCCTGTACCTGCTGTTTGGCGGCACGCCCAAAGCGCCGCTGGACAGCAACGCGCCGATTCGCAAGAAGTGGCAACTGCCGCAAAGCCTGACGCTGGGGTTCTACGACGGTGTGGCCGGTCCCGGAACCGGCGCATTCTGGACGGTGAGCACCCTGCTGCTGTACCCGGTGGATCTGGTCAAGGCCAGCGGCGTGGCGCGGAGCATGAACTTCGTCAGCAATGCCGCAGCGCTGTCAGTGTTCGTGTTTTCCGGGCAGGTGGATTTCGTCATCGGCCTGTGCATGGGCGTCGCGGTGATGGTCGGCGCCTGGTTCGGCGCCGGCACCGCGATCAAGGGCGGTGCCCAGTTCATCCGCCCGGTGTTCATCACCGTCGTGCTGGGACTAACCGTGCGGCTGGCCTGGCAGCACTGGTTCGGGGGCGCCTGAGCGCTGGGCCAGATAGCTTTCGATCAGGTACCGGGCGATTGAGCGACTGGCCGGTAGCGGCGGCAGATCATCGATGCGGAACCAGCGCGCGTCTTCGATTTCATCCGCCTGAGGCACGATCTCGCCGCTTTCGTACTCGGCGTGGAAACCGAGCATCATCGAGTGCGGGAACGGCCAGCACTGGCTGCCCATGTACTTGATGTTGCGCAGACGCACCTGCACCTCTTCCATCACCTCGCGGCGCACGCAGTCTTCGGCGGACTCGCCCGGCTCGGCAAAGCCCGCAAGCGTGCTGTAGACGCCGGGCACGAAACGCGGTGAACGGGCCAGCAGGACTTCGTCACCCCGCGTGATCAACACGATCATGCTCGGTGAAATGCGCGGGTAGAAACGCAGGTTGTCATGCTCGCAATACATGGCGCGCTCGCCTTTGATCTGCACAGCAGGCCGGCCACAGGCACCGCAAAAACGGTGCTCGCGCGCCCAGGTGCTGATCTGTGCGGCGTAGCCCAGCATCTGGAAGATCACGAATTCGCCTTCAAGCATGAACTGACGCAAGCCTTGCCAGCTGCAGCCCT
>JARDZH010000564.1 GCA_029240955.1 Pseudomonas sp.
GGTCGACGATTCCGTCAGGCAGAGTCAGCTCCAGCATGACTGCGCCGCAATGGCACGAAGAGCGATGGACGGGGTTGATCCGGGTCGGACCGACTTTCTTGATCATGATGCTTTCTCCTTTTCGGGACCCGCTTGAGGGTAACTCCCAACCGGCGAGTTGCCCAATCCGGCGGTCGACCGCAGGTCCAGTGCGGGCCGGCTAGCCAACTTGCAGCACATTAAGACAATCACCGGCGCCCCGACATGTGCTTAGGTAAGGCAAAACCTCGTCTTGCAGACTTGTAAACTCCCTCTTGCAGCCGGAAGCCCTTATGAATCGTAACGACTTGCGCCGTGTCGACCTCAATCTGCTGGTGATCTTCGAGGCGCTGATGTTCGAGCGCAATCTGACCCGTGTCGCGGAAAAGCTGTTCATCGGTCAGCCGGCGGTCAGCGCCGCGCTGGGCCGCCTGCGCGATCTGTTCGACGACCCGCTGCTGCTGCGCAACGGCCGGGGCATGGAGCCGACCGCCCGGGCGCTGGCGATTCTGGAAGAAATCCGCCCGGCGCTGGACACCATCTCCGGCGCAGTCAGCCGCGCCAAGGACTTCGACCCGGCAACCAGCTGCGCGGTGTTCCGCATCGGCCTGTCGGACGATGCCGAGTTCGGTCTGCTGCCGCCGTTGCTCAGTCGTCTGCGCGAAGAAGCGCCCGGCATCATCGTCGTGATCCGTCGTGCCAACTACTTGCTGCTGCCGTCGCTGCTGGCCTCGGGCGAGATCTCGGTGGGCGTCAGCTACACCGTCGATCTGCCGGCCAACGCCAAGCGCAAAAAGCTGCGCGATATCGGCTGCAAAGTGATACGCGGCGACGCCCGGCCTGGCGCCTTGAGCCTGGACGACTATTGTGAACGCCAGCACGCGATGGTTTCGTTTTCCGGCGACCTGTGCGGCAACATCGACATGGACCTGGCGCGGGTCGGCCGTGCCCGCAAGGTCGTGCTGGCGGTCCCGCAATTCAACGGCTTGCGCGCGCTGCTGGCCGGCACAGACCTGATCGCAACGGTGCCGGATTACGCCGCCTGTGCGCTGGTCGAAGGCAGCCAGTTGCGGGCCGAAGAACCGCCGTTTCCGATCGTGCCGGCCGAGCTGTCGATGGTGTGGAGCGGGGTGCATGACAACGACCCGGCCGAGCGCTGGTTGCGTTCGCGGATTGCCGAATACATGGCCGAACCGGCACCGGGTGTGGCCTGAATCCTGATCGGCTGTCATGACCCGCAACACAGTTCTCCAAGAAAGCACATCGATTCAATCAACGGCAGTCAATCGTCGGCAACATCTCGTTCTATCAGGGTGTCGCCGCAGACCTTGAAGTACAGGCGGCACCGCAACTCATTTCTTTGTGTTTGCCGGAGCCGCCGACATGTCCGATCCCGTTTCACTCGACGCCGAAGCCCGTGCGCTCGGCGGCCCCACTTTCAATGAAGTCGTCACCCTAGTCATCAAGCATCGGGTCAAGGCCGGTCAGGAAGCGCAGTACGAAGAATGGCTGCGACGCATCGTGACCATCGCCGGCACTCAGCCGGGGCATCTGGGCGTAGACGTGGTTCGCAGCACCTCCGGCGGTCTGCGCCTGTTCACCTGCGTATTGCGCTTCCACTCGACTCAGGCGATGCAAAGCTGGCTCGATTCGGACCAGCGCCGCGCGCTGGTCGAAGAAGCCGCGCCCATGCTCGCCGACGGCGATCAGACTCAGGTCAATCCGCACAAGGAATTCTGGTTCCAGCCCGGCAGCGATGAAGGCGCAGGCGCGCCGCGCTGGAAGCAGGCATGCGTGTCTTTCATGGTGATCCTGCCGCTGACCCTGTTCGTGCCGCTGTTCTGGGGCCCCTTTTTCCGGCTCTTCCCGGCGTTCTCCGGCTACGTGGTCAGCACCGCGCTGATCACCATCACCATCGTGTTGCTGGTGGTGTATCTGATGATGCCCGCCGCGACCCGCTTGATGGCGCCGTGGCTCAACGCGCCTGCCAAAGGCGATGCAGACCAGGCGGCCCCGATCCGCAGCGCCAAGGAGTGATTCGATGACCGACGACAACACCGATCTGCAACGCCGGCGCTTTCTGGCCAAAGGCTCGCTGCTCAGCGCCGCCGCCGCGATTCTGCCGGGTCTGCCGTTCGCAGGCTTTGCCAATGCTTCTGAAACGTTCCCAAAAGGTGCAGCAATGAATGCCGATCTGATTCTGTTCAATGGCCAGTTCCACACGGTCGACCGCGAAAAGCCCAAGGCCAGCGCAGTCGCGATAAGCAACGGTCGCTTTATCGCTGTCGGCTCTGAAGCCGAGGTCATGGCGCTGCGCGGCAGCAACACGCAAGTCATCGACATGCAGAAGCGCACGGTCATTCCGGGCCTCAACGACTCGCACTTGCACCTGATCCGCGGCGGTCTCAACTACAACCTCGAACTGCGCTGGGAAGGCGTGCCTTCGCTGGCCGACGCGCTGCGCATGCTCAAGGACCAGGCTGACCGTACCCCGACGCCACAATGGGTGCGGGTGGTGGGCGGCTGGAACGAATTCCAGTTCGCCGAGAAGCGCATGCCCACGCTGGAAGAGCTCAACCAGGCCGCGCCGGACACCCCGGTGTTCGTGCTGCACCTCTACGACCGCGCCTTGCTCAACCGCGCAGCGCTGCGCGTCGCCGGCTACACCCGCGACACGCCGAACCCGCCGGGCGGCGAGATCGTGCGTGACACCCAGGGCAACCCGACCGGCATGCTGGTCGCCAAACCCAACGCGATGATCCTGTATTCGACGCTGGCAAAAGGGCCGAAGCTGCCACTGGAATATCAGGTCAACTCGACCCGTCAGTTCATGCGCGAGCTCAAC
>JARDZH010000565.1 GCA_029240955.1 Pseudomonas sp.
CGCAACGCGGCCCTTTCTATTTCTGCCTGGGCACCCGCACCAACTGCGTCTCCGAATACCGGTCATGCCACGTACGGCGCTGCTTGTCGAACAGGCTCCAGACAAACCCCATCCCCAGACACAGCCAGGACGCGATCGCCACAATAAAGCGCAGCAAGGCCTGCTTCAGGCTGATCGCGGTGCCGTCGGTGTTCTGCACGCGAATGCCCCACACCTGCATCCCCAGCGTCTGCCCGGCATGGGTCCAGAACTTGGCGAAGAACGCAAAGGTCACCAACAACAGAATCGAAGACAGCAGCGGATCGCCGTCCAGAGCGCCTGATTCGGACAGCTCGCGCAACTGCGCCTCACCGATGAATGCCATCTGCAACAGCTTGTAGATGAAGGCCGTCACCAGTTGCAGTGCCACGCACAACAGCGCGTCATAGCCCATGGCGGCGAAACGGCGGGGGAGGCTGGCAGGGGCAAAGTCGCCTTGCGGTCGCAGCAGGTGTTGAGGCATCGCAACGCTCTCGGTCAGGTTCAAAGCCCCATGTTACGGAATCGCGCCCACAAAAAAGCCCCTGAGATCAACTGCAGGGGCTTTTTGTGTTTCGGGCTATCAGGCTTCAGCGATCACTTCATCAGCCTGCATGCCTTTCTGGCCCTGCACAGCGATGAAAGTCACTTTCTGGCCTTCTTTCAGGCTCTTGAAGCCGTTGCCCTGAATAGCGCGGAAGTGCACGAACAGGTCCGGACCGCTTTCTGGAGTGATAAAACCAAAACCCTTCTCGTCGTTGAACCACTTGACGGTGCCGCTCTGACGTGTAGACATTTTCTTATTTCCTTGACGCTTGAATTTAATGACAGTCTCTTTCACTCGAAAGAGTACTGGGGCTGGGTTGCAGGAAGTAAGAAACGTAGAACGGGATGTAGCAAACCTAGAGCTACTGCCCAGGTCCCGATTCAGCGACCTATGCAAACACAGTCCGGAAACTCTACGCCAACTCTCGTTACAAAAACAAGCCCCGCTTCGCTGCCATTTTCAAAGGCTCTCGACTCCCCGCAATGCCCTGTCCCCGTTGCGGTGCAGCGCAGTCGCGTCGGCCTTTTCATGCACTTGGACGGTGCGCTTTTTATACGCGCAGACGGACACTTGCACGGTCCGGAACGGGACCGTGCAACTGCACGTTAGAGCAAAAGATTGTCGGCGTTTTTTTGGCGCCGAAGATCAACCGCGGAAGTAACGTTGCGCCACGAATGGCATTTTAGTTACCCGCATCGGCACCTTCTTGCCACGCACGATGGCCCACACCTCGGTATCGAGCGCAACGTAGCCGCTATCGACATATCCCATGGCAAGCGGACCGCCCAATGTCGGACCGAAGCCGCCACTGCAAACGGTGCCGATGCGCTGATCCTGAGCATCGACAATTTCGGTGCCTTCACGCACCGGAGTACGTTCCTGAGGCAGCAGGCCAACACGCTTCTTGCCGACGCCGTTCGTCTGTTGCGCGAATATCTGCTCTGCACCGGGGAAGCCGCCGGCGCGAGCGCCATCTGCGCGCCGCACCTTGGAAATCGCCCACAGCAAGCTGGCCTCGATCGGCGAGGTCTCGGTGTCCATGTCGTGCCCGTACAGGCACAACCCGGCTTCCAGACGCAGCGAGTCGCGTGCGCCCAGGCCGATAGCAGCCACTTCGGGTTCGGCCAGCAGACGTCGCGCCAACGCTTCGGCGTGTTCGGCAGGCACAGAAATCTCGTAACCGTCTTCACCGGTGTACCCGGAACGGCTGACGTAGCAGTCGACATCCAGCAGACGAACGCTGGCGAACTGCATGAAAATCATGCTCGCCACTTCAGGTGCGAGGCGCGACAGCACGGTCACAGCGGCGGGGCCTTGCAGCGCGAGCAGCGCGCGCTCTTCAAACAGCGGCTCGATCTGGCAGTGACCCGCCAGATGCTTGCGCAAGTGGGCCAGATCCTGGTCCTTGCAAGCGGCGTTGACCACCAGCATCAGTTGATCGTTACCCAGATTGGCGACCATCAGGTCGTCGAGAATGCCGCCGGTTTCGTTGGTGAACATCGCGTAACGCTGCATGCCGACCGGCAGGTCGATGATGTCGACCGGCACCAGGGTTTCCAGCGCAGCCGCCGCTTCCGGGCCACTCAGGCGAATCTGGCCCATGTGCGAAACGTCGAAAAGGCCCGCTTGCGAGCGGGTGTGCAAATGCTCCTTCATCACGCCGGCAGGGTATTGCACCGGCATGTCGTAGCCGGCAAACGGAACCATTTTTGCGCCGAGTTCGCGATGCAGACTGTGCAATGGCGTGGTGAGCAGTTGTTCGGTGGTCATGGAATCACGCCTCTTGATAGCTCTCGATGGACGGGCAGGCGCAGACCAGGTTGCGGTCGCCGAACACGTTGTCGACGCGACCGACCGGAGGCCAGTACTTGTTCTCGATCAGCGAGTCGACCGGATACACCGCCTGCTCGCGGCTGTACGGATGACTCCACTGGCCAACGATTTCCGCGGCAGTGTGCGGCGCGTTTTTCAGCGGGTTGTCGTCCTTGTCCAGGCTGCCATTCTCCACCGCACGGATTTCCTCGCGGATCTTGATCATGGCGTCGCAGAAGCGGTCCAGCTCTTCGCGGGATTCGCTTTCGGTCGGTTCGATCATCAATGTGCCCGCGACCGGGAACGACATGGTCGGCGCGTGGAAACCAAAGTCGATCAGACGCTTGGCCACGTCATCGACCGTGATGCCGCTGCTGTCCTTGATCGGGCGAAGGTCGAGGATGCATTCGTGAGCCACCAGGCCATTGCTGCCGGTGTACAGCACGGGGTAGTGATCTTCCAGACGGCGCGAGATATAATTGGCGTTGAGGATCGCCAGCTGCGAAGCGCGCTTGAGACCTTCACCGCCC
>JARDZH010000566.1 GCA_029240955.1 Pseudomonas sp.
CCGCCGGGGCTGAAAAGCGTCGACACCAACAGCAGGAAGGCGGCGGGTAGCAGCCAGAAACTGAAGTTGTTGAGGCGGGGCAGCGCCATGTCCGGCGCGCCGATCATCAACGGAATCATCCAGTTCGCCAGGCCGACGAACGCAGGCATGACCGCGCCAAACACCATGATCAGGCCGTGCATGGTGGTCATCTGGTTGAAGAACTCGGGCTGCACGATCTGCAGGCCGGGCTGGAACAGCTTGGCGCGGATCACCATCGCGAACGAACCTCCCAGCAAAAACATGCTGAAACTGAACCACAGGTACATCGTGCCAATGTCCTTGTGGTTGGTGGTCAGCACCCAGCGCATCAGCCCCTTGGCCGGACCGTGTGCATGATCGTGGTCATGGCCTGCGTGGTCATGATCGTCAATGACTGCGCTCATGCTCTGTCTCCTGCAATACGCTGTCGCTTGAAAGTCGCTGCCGGCCGGTTCATTGCTGAGCCTGCTTGAGTGTCAGCACGTCTTTGGGTGTGATCATGTCGCCTTTGTCGTTGCCCCACGCGTTGCGCTCGTAGGTCACGACCGCAGCAATGTCGACTTCCGACAATTGCTTGCCGAACGCAGCCATCGCCGTGCCGGGCTTGCCGTTGAACACGATGTTCAGGTGGTCGGCGATAGGGCCGATTGCGATCTTCGAACCCTTGAGCGCAGGGAACATGGGCGGCAGGCCTTGGCCTTCAGGCTGATGACAGGCGACGCAGACCGTGTGATAAACCTTGTCGCCCTGCGCGATCAGTTCTTCACGCGTCCAGTCCTTGCTGGTCAGCTCCTTGAGCCGGGCGCTTTCCTGTTTGCGCTCCGTAAGCCATGCGTCGTAGTCGGCCTGGGTGCGCACATCCACGACGATAGGCATGAACCCGTGGTCCTTGCCGCACAATTCAGTGCATTGGCCGCGGTAGATGCCGGGCTTTTCCACCCGGGTCCAGGCTTCATGCACGAAGCCCGGCACCGCATCGCGTTTGACTGCGAAGGCCGGTACCCACCAGGAATGGATCACGTCGGCACCGGTCACCAGAAAGCGGATTTTGGACCCGACCGGCAGAACCAGCGGCTGATCGACTTCCAGCAGATAATGTTCGCTCTTGGTGTCGCGGTTCTGGATCTGGTCAGCCGATGTCGCCAGATTGCTGAAGAACTCGACGTCCTGTCCCAGGTATTTGTAGTGCCACTTCCATTGGTATCCGGTGACCTGGATATCGATGTCCGACTCGGCGGCGTCGTACATGCTGATCAGCGTGCGGGTAGCAGGAATCGCCATTGCCACGAGGATCAGCAACGGGACGACAGTCCAGAGAATTTCGACGGTGGTGTTTTCGTGAAAATGGGCAGCAGTTTGACCGGTTGCCCGACGATGAACGATCATTGACCAGAACATGGCGGCAAACACCACCAGACCGATCACTACACAGATCCAGAAAATGGTCATGTGCAGGTCGAACACGGCGTTGCTGACTACTGAAGCGCCAGGCGCCATGTTGGTCGTCCAGGCTCCGTATGCCGGACTGAAAGTCGACCACAGCAGGAAGCTCATCCAGACGTGTGGATGTCGCATCATCGCGCGTTCCCCCAAGCTCTTGTCATCCCGCAGGGTCAACCTGCGTTCAAGGGAGTGGGCCAACGAATGCAATGACGTGACGACCATGAGGCTTTGTAGGCAACGCTATGGTCTCAAGCCGACTTCCTTCAAAGCCGAGTATAGCCAGCGCATGAGCCTGCGCCATTCCAACGGATTGGCGGCGCAATCGATGTTGCGTCACGGCTGTTTTCAATTCGAAACACGATATATGGCCCGGGAAGGGCTTTTAATAGCCAATGCATATAAATATGTAACGGTTATGACAAATACGTCTTAGCTGTCGGGCCATGCAGGCTACCGTATGACGTTTCATTACATTTACCTGGTATTGTGCCGTCAGGAGCAATCATGAACACCGCCGCATTACGCGAGCTGATCCACCATGCACATCAACACGAAGCCCGGACCGGCCAGCTGCAGCGCCGGGTCGCGACTCAGCTTCCACACCTTCATCCGGCCATTCACCTGCCCGATGTCGACGCCAAAGGCGCACTGACCCGCTTCGTCACCGCGTATATCGACCTGGTTCCAGACCTGCTGGACGCAGCCCATGCAGTTGCAGTCGAGGCGGGGATCGAGGCGCAGATCAAACCAGTGCTCAAGATTGCCGAGCACTTTTTCATTGCCCCGCCCGAAGTAATGGCCGGGCATGAGGGGCTCGATAGCCTGCTGGATGAAGCGTATCTGGCGCATCGTCTGGTCGAGGAAATCAACGATCTGTACATCCGTCACTTTGGCCGTCCGCTGATTCCGTCCAATACAACCGTTGCCAGTGTGATTGCTCACCAGTTGATTGGCGAAACCCTTGCCAATCATCTTGATGAGGCGGTGCATCAGGCTGTGGATCAATTGCTCGACGAAGAGAGTTTCGAGCTGGCCTCGGTTGAGGCATACCGTGAACGCCTCGGCAGCCCGACCACCGAAGCGGCCTGGAAACGCTGGCCCTGCCTGTCGCGCCAGCTGGGCGTTGGTCTAGAACTGGAAGAGCACGGGGTCTGACGCACAGAAGGTCGGGGCCGCTGCGCGGCCCATCGCGAGCAAGCTCACTCCTACGCCCACCGGAATCCGTAGGAGCCAGCTTGCTGGCGATGGGCCGCATAGCGGCCCACAGCACGCGCAACAGTGTGGGAGGGAGCGTCAGCTCGCGACGGAGACGACACGGTCTTTCAGAAAGAACGCATCATCGTTCGTCGCGGCCAAGCGCAGCTCAAGATCTGTAGGAGCCAGCTTGC
>JARDZH010000567.1 GCA_029240955.1 Pseudomonas sp.
CGCCGTTTCTAGAACCCGAGGCGATCCGCGAACAGCTGATTCTGGGGCTTGAACAGGCCCGCGACAGCGTGCTGCCCGAGATCGTGATCGAGAAACGCTTCAAGCCGTTCGTGGAAGATCGTTTGCCGGCACTGGCTCGGGACACACTCGGTCTGGTCGGACACCCCGGCAATTTTCCGCCCTGCCCGCGCGCTGTAGAGACGCCCGTCACGCTCGCCATCGGCCCCGAAGGCGGCTGGATTCCATACGAAGTCGATCTGCTGGGACGCGCCGGCCTGCAACCGGTGCAGCTGGGTGAACGCATCCTGCGCGTCGAGACGGCTGTCACCGCATTGCTCGCTCGTCTGTTTTAGGTCGAACTGTCGACTCAATCGCTTCAGTTAGTGGATCATCCGCCGATTCAAAGGATATCCACACAACTAGAACGAGGGAGTCGTCATGTTCCGCTGGTTTACCCAAGGTCTCGCCAACGCGAGTGTCAGCCTCAAATTGGCGTTCGGCTTCGGCCTTGTGCTGCTCATGACGTTGATGATCACGGCCACAGCCTGGTTCAGCACCCAGTCGCTGATCTCGCGCGGCGACCGCGTCACGGCCATTTCCGAGGTCAGTCAACTGAGCCTTGAACTGCGCGTCAACCGCCAGCGCTTCGAAGCTCAGTTCAATGCCGAAGCCGCGTCCGCCGTGGTTCAGACCCTGGACAAGCTGGATGCCGCGCTCAAGAACGCCAAGTCGCTGCTCCAGACCCAGGAGAATCAGCAGCGGATCGACCAGCAGATCCAGACTGCCGGACAATATCGCCAGGCGTTTGGCGAAATGACCAAAGCCATCGAAACGCGCGAAGCGACACGCAGCCTGATGGGCGACAGCGCCGACAAGGCCGTTGCCGAGGTCGACAAAATCGAAGCCGAGTTGCTGAAGTCCGATGACATGCTGGCATTCAACAACATTGTCAGCGTGAGCAAACAGATCCAGCAGGCGCGCTTTCAGGTGCGCGGCTACACCTACAGCGGCAAACCCGAATTCGAAAAGAATGCCAACGCAGCCATCGACGAAGCAGTGACTGGCGTCAACACGCTGGCTGGTGACATTCCTTCTTCCTTCCTGCCGCAATTGCAGCAGGCGATTGTCGGGCTGAAAGGCTACAAAGCCGCGGTCGGTCAGTATCGCGATGCTCAGGGCGCCAGTCGGGCGGCTCTGGAAAAGATGACCCCGTTGGGCGAAGCACTGCTGGTCATCAGCGATCAGTTGCTTGACGACCAGAACACCAAACGCAACCAGGACAGCGCCAAAGCCGTGATGATGATTCTCGTGGCGACCCTGCTCGCCGTGGTGTTCAGCATCGTGGCGGCCCTGGTGATCACGCGTCAGATCACCCGGCCGCTCAGCGACACACTGGCCGTGGTCGAACGGGTTGCATCGGGCGACCTCAGCCGCAACCTGACAATCAACCGCAACGACGAACTGGGCAAGCTGCAGGGCAGCATCCAGCGCATGACCATCAGTTTGCGCGAGTTGATCGGTGGTATTCGCGACGGCGTGACTCAGATCGCCAGCGCCGCCGAAGAGCTCTCCGCCGTTACCGAACAGACCAGCGCCGGCGTGAACAGCCAGAAAGTCGAGACCGACCAGGTCGCAACCGCCATGCACGAGATGACCGCCACGGTTCAGGAAGTCGCACGCAACGCTGAGGAAGCGTCCGAAGCCGCGGTGGCCGCCGATCAGCAGGCGCGTGAAGGCGAGCGTGTGGTGGGTGAAGCCATTGCGCAGATCGAACGTCTGGCTTCGGCCGTGGACAGCTCGTCCGAAGCGATGGGCGCACTCAAGATCGAGAGCGACAAGATCGGCAGCGTGCTGGACGTCATCAAGTCGGTGGCCGAGCAAACCAACCTGCTGGCCCTCAACGCCGCCATCGAAGCGGCACGCGCGGGCGAAGCGGGCCGTGGCTTTGCCGTGGTCGCAGACGAGGTACGCAGCCTGGCGCAGCGCACCCAGAAATCCACTGAAGAAATCGAAGGGCTGATCGCCAGCCTGCAGAGCGGCACGCAGCAGGCGTCCAGCATCATGGACAGCAGCCGCGCGCTGACCGGTAGCAGTGTCGAGTTGACGCGCCGTGCGGGCGGCTCGCTGGAGTCGATCACCCGCACGGTGTCGGCGATCCAGTCGATGAACCAGCAGATCGCGGCCGCTGCCGAGCAGCAGAGCGCCACTGCCGAGGAAATAAACCGCAGCGTGATCAACGTGCGGGACGTTTCCGAGCAGACGTCCGCCGCCAGCGAAGAAACTGCCGCTTCCAGTGTTGAGCTGGCGCGTCTAGGTAACCATCTCCAGGTTCTGGTCAGCCGCTTCACCGTCTGATCCGGCTTTATTGCCCTGCATGCATGTGCGTGCGGGGCTTCCGTTTGTGACCTTGTTCACCCCCGCCGCTTGATCGGAAATCTCCTACGACTGGTTCAGGTCGTGCACTTACAACCCCTGCCGATGCGCTCGTAACGCACGCCCAGAACGCCGGGCCTGCTTTCGTTCGCATATCGCAGGAGAAACTCCATGTTTCGATGGATCGCCCGGTCGCTCGGCAACATGAGCGTCAAACTCAAGCTTTCGGTGGGCTTCGGCCTGGTGCTGTTGCTGACACTGGCCATTACCGTCACCGGCTGGCATGGTCTGGACACCATGATCGATCGCTCCGAATCACTGTCTTCGATTGGCGAGCTGAGCAACATGACCAAGGATCTGCGCGCCGAGCGGGTGACGTTCCGGGTCGAGGACACCGCCGAAAGCGCAAGCCGCGTGTTCGACCGCCTCAACGAAATCGAGGCGCACCTGAGCAAATTGCGCAGCGATGTCGATAACGAACAGAGCGTGGGGATCCTGACCGAGCAGAGTCAACTGGT
>JARDZH010000014.1 GCA_029240955.1 Pseudomonas sp.
AATAAACGTCCAGGGTGTCTATGGTGTGTTCGCGGCCGACCACGCCAAAGCTGCCAGTGACCTCAATGTCACGCATGACGGGCGGGTAAACGTCGATTTCGTCGCCTTCGTAGACGGACACGGCGATATTCAAATTGCCTTGAGTTTCCAGGCTGATCGCCAGCCCAGTCAGGTGCCGGGTGACTGGCTTGGCGTCGTCAATCAGGCGCTCAAGCTCCTGATACATTTCCTCGGTGATGCCGGTGTCGAGAACCCCGACCTTCAGCGCGAAGGTGCCCGGCACACCCTCAGGCACGGTCTTGAACCACTCGACAATCTCGATCAGATAGCCCAGCGGCTCGACCACGCGACGCAGCGCACCGATCGTGCCCTTGTGCTTGTGGATGTAGAAAGACGCCTTGATGGCCGCGCGCTTGGTCGCCTCAGACCATCGGTAATCCCAGCGATCGACCGACCATGCCCACGCCAGATGCGGCAGCAGCTCGACCGGGCAAGTGTCGGGGTTGTACAGGGTGCGCAGCGGGACAATCGTGCGATCGTAGAAAGCCGCCTCGATTGCCCGCTCCAGAGGCGTGCTATTGCTCGGCAGCAAACTTTTCATGTTGCACCCGCCATCGTCACTTCGTAGCCGGTGCACCACGCCGCCTGCGCCTTGGTAGGCGCCAGATCCTGCCAGCCCACCAACTCGACCCGGGAAACGCCGGCAATGTGCAATTGAGCGTCCACAGCCGAGCGCGCCACCTCAACGCCCAGCCGCTTGCGTGGATTGATCCACGCGGCAAGGCGGCGTTTCGCCTCTGCCAGACTGGCGTCACCCTCCGGGCCGGCGCTGCTCATGTGCAAGATGGCGTCAATCCGGTACTCAAGAATTTCCGCGCTTTGCACCTTGACCCGATCGGCGACCGGCCGGGTGTCCTCGTCATCCAGAGCCAGCCGGACGACGTCCAATAGCTCGGGGCTGGCCTCGCCTTTCCCCTCAGTGCTCAGCACCGTTACCGTAACGTTGCACGGCGCCGGACTTTCCGCCGAGGCGTCGGCCACCAGACCCGAGGCGTTACGCGTGTGCAGGATGTAGCTGTTACGCGGCCCCGCCGTGGTCAATCCCTCATAAGCCAGTTGAATGCGCTCTCGGTAAGGGTCGTCCTCTTCCAGCACTTCAGGCACTGGCGGCGTGGCCGTCAGATCCTCGGCCTGAATCACCAGGCGCGGCAGATTGACGTTGCCGCCAAGCTGATCGAGGTCACTCTTGATCGCATAGGCCAGCAGCAGCGCCTTGGCGCCGTCGTTGACCCGGGCACGGTTGCCGAGCTTGTTATAGGCTCCGACTTCCAGCAGCTTGACCACCGGATCTGATTCAAGGTTGGCCGTCCAGTTGTCGCCCATGCTCCCGCGAAACATGCTCAAGCTGTCTTCAAAGGTTTGTTCGAAGTCCAGCGGCTCCAGCACGTCCGGCGCCGGCAGCGCGGACAGATCCAAGATACTCATGCGCTCACCTCGGCCAGAAAGTCGTCGCCCAGGTACTCGCCGGCGACACCCAAATTGATTTTCCCGCCCAGCACAGAAAGCACCTTGACGCTCTTGAGCTTCACGCGCGGCTCCCAGCGGCCGAGCGCCCGCGCGGCCTCAGCCTGCACCGAACTGATCCAGCCGGCGTTAACCGGCAGATCCACATAGGTGCGTAGCTTGCTGCCGTAGTCGGGCCGCTCCCGACGACTGCCCAACGGAGTGCTGAGAATGTCGCCGATGGACTGAATAACGCTGTCGATGCCGGTAATGGGCTGGCCGGTGTGGCGATCCATTCCGATCATCTGCGTTACTCCTGGGCTTCAAGTTCGGGATGGGATTTCAGGAACGTCACAGCCTGTTCATCGGACGCCGAGACGTCGACCGAGGCCTTGACCACGGCGAGCGTGCGATTGGTCCCTGGGATGCACAGCGTGCGCGAGGTAAAGACCGTGTCGCGAAACATCAAACGCAGATCCGGCGACGTCGACGCATCAGCGCCGAGTGTTGCAGTGGCCTTGGCCATGGTTTTCCTCCAGACACAAAAAAGCCCGCACTTGGCGGGCTGCATAGTTGATTGATCAATGCTTGTGGTGATTGTCGCTATTGCCGACGGCCATGATGTTCGCATCGCCGTCGATGTTGCCCGTTACGTGTAACGGCCCGTCGATGTTGACCGGTCCTTTGATGTTCACAGTGGCCTCGATGTCGACCGTGCCAGACTTCACCGTCACCGCGTTATCCGTAACGACCAGTTCTGTACCGCCGACCTTGATGGTCACCGTCCCGCTGGGCACGGTGATCGTGTAGCTGCTGGCCTCCCAGTCGTAGACCAGCGAACCGCCATCATCAAACCGCCAGACCTCGACATGATCGCGGTTGTCCGGCTGTGCGCCGGCATTGCCGTACAGCCCCGGGATAAACGTTCCGATACCGGCTTGCCCGCTTGGGTTGAACAAAACCCCCTGCTCGCCCAGGCTTGGCGATCGCCAGTGCCGCGCTTTGCCGGCCGCGAGGCTGTGCCAGCGCACCCAGGCGCTCGTCCACTCGCCATTCGATACCCGAACCGCACCGGCCGCCAGATCAACCCCCACCACCGCGCAAGGCATCAGCATGGCCGCAATCATGCGGTCATGCTCACCGCTTGGGTAACTCAAGGCAGGCTCTCCGGCGGGAAAAACTCCGGATCCTTGTCGTCGTTGAACCCGAACATCAGCGAACCCGGCGGCTCGTCTGGCCAAGGCCAGTCCTCAGTCCCAAGATAAAGTGTGTGGGTCCACTCAACCACCCAGACCGTGTAGCCATCCAGTTCTGGCTTGGTCCAGTCCTGCATGGCCTGCACAAATTCGGCGGGATGGACGGCTACACCCCAGGTTTGCATGCGTAGCAGCACCGCCAGTTGAGCAGCCAACTGCGCGGCCTGCTGGCAATGTCGGGGACGAATCGGGTCAACGATGATCCGCGCTTCAAACCTGCAGACCAGCGTCGTCTCGCCTGTGCCGATGTCGGTACCGGGCTCCATCTCCACCATTTCAAGGAATACCGCAGGCAGCGCAATTCGATCCTTCACGTCTGGCCATGCCGTAACAGCTTTGACGCCTGGCAGATGGGTCACCAGGTGCAACTCGATCGCCCGATAAAGCTCATCAAGCGTAAAGGGATTCTCAGACATTTCACGCCCCCTTCAGGTACTTCTGGAACTCGAAATTGAGTTCTTGCTGCAGGATCTCCAGCAAGCGCGCATGGGCGCGTTTAACCCACTCGTCGAAATGCGGACGGGCATGCTCAAGCGACACTTTGGCCTTGGCCAGCGGAAAGCGGCCGTCGTTTTCTGCGACCCAACCCGAGCTGGCACCACGACTGGGCGACACCGTCGTATCGGGATAGTCGCCTGAATTGAAATGCTTGCTTGCGGTACGGATCCAGATGTCGGGTTTGGTGCCATAAACCTGTTTGAGGAAAGCGCCTTGATACCGCCGACCTGCCACGGACACGCCTTTTCCGTTTTGCCGCGCCCGACCGATCCGGCTGGATTCAACGGCATTCAGACCGAACCACAACTTGCCGCTTGCTGCCCTGCCTGCGACCGGATAGCTGCGCAAGCGCTGACGCACTGCAGCGACAGCAATGCGCTCCTCCCGGCCAACTGCCCGTGCGATGTGAGTGCGCAACCAACCTAATGTTTTGTTGATCGCACGACGTTGAGCGACAGCGGCCGCTTTTGGCACCAACTTGGCGAAGTCCTCGAAAGCTTGTAGATCTGCAGCCGAAGACTGAATAGTCAGCATCCCGCCACTGGCCGAGGAACTGTAATAACTGCCAATACTCATGCCCGCATCCTCAGGATCAAAGTCACCCAACCGGTACCATCTGGCTCAAGTTGGACAAGGTCATATTGGCCACCGCCGTCGTGCACCGATAGATCAATGGAAACCAGTTGCCCCGATTCGATGCCATCCGCATCAATGGCACGGATCTCAAACTGCGGCTCGCGCAAGGCGGTATTTATCCGCCCCATGCGCGGCTGCAGCCATGGCGCGGAAAAGAAACCGGCGATCTCTCGACCGCCGACCGTTGCCATGTCGCCCAAGCCATCCAGCACCAAGGCGTCCATGTCGTCGCTCAATTCGCGAAAACCCATCACTCACCGCCGCTGTCGTCGTCCTCATTGGCAACGCCCGATTGTTGGCGTAGCAGTGCTTGTGCTCGGGGATCCTTGAGCGGAGCGATTCGCCCCTCGGCGAGTAACGCTTCCTCAATCCCTTTACTTGGCGGACTGTAAGGCTCGCCCTTCACAACAACGACGCGGCCATCTTGAACGCAACCGTCGATCACCAGAAAATCGGCTTTCTTGGCCATGTCACACCACCTTGGCGTAAATGAACGCATCCGGTTCGAGCAGACCAGCCAATGCCGCACTTTGCAGCTTCAGCCAGCGAGCGCTCGGCTCTTGGGTCACCCAGCTCTTCGGGAAGCGTGCCGCTTCGACCAAGCCGCTTTCCACGGCTTCCAGATCTTGAATCGCTCCGTACAGCATGGCGTTGCGCGTGGACGTCGAGCCGAGAATCAAGCCACCCGCCGGAATCATTGGCTGCTCGTCATCTTCGTCATCCAGATACCACTCGTCGTAACCGTAAAGGTCGACGCCGGGATCATTCAGGTAGCCCAAGTAAGTCACACCGTCTGGCAGTTCCTCTGGCTTGATCAAGCCCATGTCAACGCGACGAGTGTTGAGCTGTTTCATCACCATTGCACTGGATTGAAATGCGTCCAGCGCTTCGCCGCTCATAGCTACGGTGTTTGCCGTGCGGCCGGAGTCCTTGGCGATCTTGCGCTTCCAGCTACGAAGATTGGCAATCGGGTCGCCGCCTTCGGTGCCCCACTGACCGCTGCCCAGGCTGATCTTGTGATCGGGGGCCATCAGAAAGTCGATGGTGTCATCCACCCCTTCCCCCACGACGCGGACCTTTCCGGTCGTAAGTGCCTGGGCGCACATCCACTCTTCTCGGCGGATAATTTCGTCGTCCAGGTCGCGCAGGTCCTTACCGAGCAACTGCCCGGCACGCTCCAGCGGAGTACGCGAGGAAAACGGGTTGTCGCCGGCCGAACGCTTGAGCACCAGCTCGGCGGTGGTTTCGCGCTTGGGTTGAATGTACGGCGGGCTGTAGGTGCTGGTGGTATAGCCTTCGCGCAACGACACACTGCCCGGCAGGCGAGGATTAACAAACGGCGCCATTTTGCGTTTGCCCTTGATGATGTCGATGTCCACGGTTTTGGTCGGGAACGTGACAGGACTGCCGCCGTTGAAAAATGTGTTCAGCAAAAAGCGCCGCGCGGTTGGCATCTGCTCGACCGCTTCAAGCATGGTGCGGGTATCAAAAATATCCATCAAAGACTCCGAATTAACGAACGAACAGGCACAGAGGACGCAGCGCAGCTTTTGCCTGCGCCAAAGTAAAACCCTCGCCGAGTGTGAGTTGACTGGCCAGCACTTCACCGGTCAGGCGGATTGGCGCTACCTGCGCGCCTGATGTCGTATCAGTGGACTGATCCAGTACAGCCGCAGGAGCTTCGGAGCCATCGGTTGCTGCGGCCTTGCACAGCACATATTCGCCACTGGCCGTTACTTGCCCAAGGACGGCGCCTCGACTGAGCTTCTGGCCGGAAGCGATCACGGCGGTATCGATCATCACCGGAAAGGCACCGGCGGACAGCTGGTCCGGGACATAGGTTTGGCGTTCTGGGTTGCTCATAAAGTTCTCCAATCAGCGGCGCGAGGCGCCCTCGACAATGGCGTTTACGACGGCCTTGCGCTCACCCTGAGCGGCATCGCCCGTCGGAGTGGACGTCGATGCACCAGTGGCGTCGGCCTTGATGGCGTTCAGAGAAATGCCACGATCCTGCGCTGCCTTGAACAGCTGTAGCGCTGTGGCTTCAACAGTGGTGCCTGCTTCAATGGCAGCGGCAATTTCAGTCTCGAAACCCTTGCTGGCCATGGCATTGATGCCAGTAATGCGTTGCCGCTCTGCAGTAGCGCCTTCCTCGCGACTTTGGGTGCGGATGCTTTCCAGATCCGGCTGATTGGCCTGAGCGATTTCAATGGTTTGCGGATCCGTGCCGGCGGCCAGCGCCTCACGCAACTCCGCCGTGCTGCTGACGGTGGTCATGTTGTATTTCCTCGGTTGAGTGGCGGCCGGTTTGGCCAGTTCGGTTATCAATGTTTCAAGCGACCCCAGACGGTGGGCCAAGCCGGACTCGACAGCCGCGGCACCGACGCGCAGGCCGCCGAAGTCGCCCATCTCTGGGACACGCTCCGGCTCCACGCCCAGGTTGCGGGCCACCTTGGCGACGAACACATCGCCCATGGCATCGACCGTTTCGCCGACCTTGGCCCGCCCTTCTTCGGTAGAGAGATCCACACGCTTGTTCGGGGCATTGCGGCTGACGATCTGATAGCGCTTACGGCCGTTGCCTTCCTCGCCGCCGACCACGGCTTCGACGACCACACCGATACTCCCGGCGAGCGCCGTTTCGTCGATGACGATTTCGCTGGCAGCTGACGCAATCCAATAGGCCGCGCTTGCACCAGTGCCGCCGATGTAGGCAACGATGCGTTTACGGTCACGGGCCGCATGGATCTGGTCAGCCAGTTCGTTGATGCCGGCGGCAACGCCGCCTGGGCTATCGATGTTCAGGATGATCGCGCTGATCTTGGGATCATCGAGCGCGGTCTGCAGGTCGGTGGCCAGCACCTGAGTGCTGGTCGCACCGCTGATCTCGGTGAAAAGGTTGGCATAGCGAAACACCGGACCGACTACCGGGATGATCGCCACACCATTGCGTACGCTGACAGTGCGGCTGTTATCCAGTCGCATGCCAGTGCGTGTTTCCAGCGCCGCCGGATCGCCCATGCGGTCAGCAATGGTCAGCAAGTTATCCAGGGCGCCGGGCAGCATCAGCCACGGCTGCGATGCAGCCAGCTCGAATGCGCGGGGCATGGTTATTCCTCGTTGGGGTTGGCGGACGGCGGTGTTTCCTGCTCCCGCCCTTTGGGTAAAACGTGCAGACCATCGTTGCGACGCTGGGTGACCTCACGCACACGTTGCCGGTAGACCTGTTGCCACGGCTCGCCGGTCATTGCGGCTGTTTCCAGCGTTTCGTTGCTGACGCCGATCTCGATGCGCTTACCAGCAGCGTTGGCCTCCTTCAGTTCATCAATGGCGCCACGGGCGGGGCCGATCCAGATGGACTGGCAGTAGGCTTTGCGTTTTGCCGGGTCCGCATAACCCGGCAGGCTGATCAATCCTCGGGCCACCGCCTCATCAATCAGCAATTCCCGACTGGGCTGGCAAAAGTCACAGATCAACCACCACCGACGCAGGCTGTAGAAACGCCACGCCTGCAACATCGCCGCACGGGCTGCGCTATAGCTGCTGCTGTAGTGAAGCAACAGCTCTTCCATCGGTTGCTCTAAAGCAGCGCCGATTTCCTTGACCACTGCCGTAAAGAACGGATCGAATTGCGCATTAGGCCGCGCAGGATTGGCGATTACCGGTTCCTCACCTTGGCCCAGGTCAACAATCGCCCCCTCGCCCAGCGCCAGTTCGCCGTCAGCCGTTGTGTCACCTGCGGGACCGTCGCCTTCGTTGGCTAATGCGGTCAGCGGGAGATTCCCGACTTGAAAGTCGTTGGTCTTTTTGATGAACACCGTGAACATTGCGGAGATCACCGCCGCCATCAGCTCGGCGCTGCTGTAGCGCTCCAGCTTCTGCAGCGGTTCCAGCACCGGAGCCAGGTAAGGCGCTCCGCGCTTCTGTCCCGGACGCTCCTTGTCGGCCATAACGTGCATGACGCGGCGCCGGCCCGTCGCCTCGCCAAAGGCTGGCAGCCGCTCCCATTTCAGCGCTTGGCCGGCGGTGTATTCGTTGGGATATCCGGTGCAGACGTGATAGGCCAAGGGCGCCCCCAGCCGATCGAATTCGACCCCGTCCACGAGATTTGCGCCGTCAAGTTGTCCGGCTGGATTGCACACCCGGTCCGATTCGATCAACTGCAAGCGCGTGCTGAAGATGCAACCGGGGCGCTCATCGTCAGGACTGGCAATCAGCACGTCACCACCCACCATGGACGAGATCAATACCAGTGCTTGTAACTGGTAGTGGTTGAGTGTCGCTTCGGCATCGCATTCGCGTGGATCATCGGCGTACAACGACCATAAGCGATCAAGCTGATTGTTGATGTTCTCAGCCTGCGTTTCGTCGATGCCTAATGCGTCATGATCGACCTGTGACCGGCAAACCAGCCCGGTCCCTACAACGTTGGTGCGCAAGCGCGTGATCGCCGCGCGGGCTATCAAGTGATTGCGCATGGCGTCTCGCGACCGAGCAACCAGCATTCGACGCTCGTTTTGGTCGAGATCTCGACGCGGACTGCCAAGACCAGGAATCCAGCTGGCCATGCTGCGCAGCACGCGGGAAGCCCCCCGCCAACGCGTCTCAACTCCGCCCCCTCCGCCTTGAGCGACGATCGGTCTGGACTCGCTCGCCGATTTGGCCAGTTTGATGGCCTCGCGCATCAGCAGCTCGGCCGGGTCTTTTCGAAAAAATCCCATAGTCAGATCTTCATGTAGGAGACGCGGTTGCGGCCACGTCCCTGTTGTTGAGCCTGTTCCAACGCGACCTCTCTGGCGTACTGCTGCTCCAGAAGACGCAAGCTGTTCAGCTCAGCGCGGTAAAGCTCGCGATCCGCACGGCGCAGGCGCTGGCCTTTTTTCAGGACGTCAGAGATCGCCGCCCGGACTTCCGCGAGGCGCTGTTGTGCGTCTGTCATGTGTGTTTCCTTAGTAGCCCGCGCGACTGCGGGTGCCCCGCCCACGAGCGATAGCTCGGCGCGGTACCGGTGCGACCGGTTGTTCGGTACTGAACAGGGTTGGCTGCAGCAACTGCCGCTCCAACTGGTCCCATTCGTGATCGCGTAACAGGTGGGTTTTCAGGCTGCGAGCGGCGTGCAAGGCATACACCTCGCAATCCAGCGCTTCGTTGCGACGGCCGGCTTTCTTTTGCCAAACCATTTTGCTGGGGTTACGCGGGTGCGGTGCCAGGACTTCGTTGGTGAGTTGCTCGTAGTAGTCCGAGCGGATCTCGCTGTACCAATGCATGCGCCCCGGTCCGGCACCTTTGAGGCGCAGCCGCCCATCAATGAGCGTCTTCGCTTTGTGCGTGCCGACGATGTGGACTCGCAGGCCGTATTTCGCTGCCTTGGTGTTGTCCTGTGAGGTATCCACCGACTGCGGAGGCTTGGTAAAGATTTCCTTGTCGCGACTGTCGATAGAGGCGCCTTTGATCGCCATCACGTTGTAGCGTTGACGATCCCGCACGTAGGCATACACCGCGTCACTGGTATTGCCGTCAGAGCTGTCGATGCTGACCGCCGATACCGCCAGTTGCCCACCGCTTTCGACCGGTATGGGTTGAGAAATAACCCGATCCAGTTCTTGCCAAACGGCGTCATGGGGGTCGATGGGGTTGCCGTGAAGCTCACCCCAGTACAAGCGCCACGACTCTTCGCCTCGTCCCCAACCGATGATTGTGAGAGCGAGGCGGTCGCCTTGGACGTCAACGCCAACGGTGATCAGCAGGACACCTTTCGGCGCTGTCAGCTCCGCATAAGGCTCCGCACGCTTTTCCAGCTCATCGGTCTTCGGTGCATCGCTCTGATACTCGTAGCTTTCGCCCTTGGAGCTGTTGACGAAGGCGATCATCGGACCGATGTTGCCTTGTGAGGCCGCGTGTTCGGCCTGGAGCTTTTTCTCCATCAACACCTGGAAACGCGATCCCCAAAACGTCGCGTACAACTCGTTGAGGATGTAACCGGCGATCCCCCGAAATTCTGCTGTGGCCGACCAGCGCCCGTGCTTGAGGTTGGCGTTCTTCTGGTTGTCATCCCAGATTCCACCGCAGTGCGGGCAGGAGTAGAAAGTTTTCTCCGGCCGCTTCTTGCCGTATACCTCATGCAGGTATTCCGGATCCTCGTCGCAGTGCAGGTTGTCGAAGCTCAACGCGTGTTCTTGGCCGCATTCGTGACACGGAACAAGGCCTACGCGTTTGTCCGACAGTTCCAGCTCCGCATCGATAGCGGACAAGCCCTTGATGGTAGGTGTACCGCCGATGATGATCTTCGAGCGGCGGAACGTTTTCAGTCGTTCCTTGGCGAGCTTGATACTGTCGCCCTGACCTCGCAGGTTGAGGTTGCAGTCGTCCGGCTCTTCGATGGCAACGCGCGGAACCGGCGTGGACTTCACGCTGGCCGGGCTGTTGGAACCCACCATTTTCAGGAAGCCACCTGGGAAACGCTTGAAGTCCTGTCGCTGCTGTAGTTTGCGGCTTCTCAGGTCGACTTTCTTGCGCAGGCGCGGCGTGGCTTCGATCATCGGTTCAAGCTTTTCGCCGACGTACTGTTTGGCCGCTTCGGCCTTGGGAAAGAGCACCAGAATCGGTGACGGATCAATGTCGATCCACTTGCCCAAGGCGTTACCCAGAACGCCCGACGTCCATGCCACCTGCGCCGACTTGCGTCCGACGATCTCACTCACAGCAGGATCGTCCAGCGCTTCCAGTGGCCCGCCCGGCCAAATCAGGTGAGGCGTAACGTCAAAGCGATATTTGCCGGGGCGCGCAGCCTCTTCAGGTGCGAGCCAGCGGTACTTGTCCGCCCACTCGATAATGCTCATGCGAGGCGGCGGCGCCCATTTGCGGCAAGCGCCGCGCAGCGCTTTAGTCGCCGTCTTCCTCAAAGCCCTCCGTATCGTCCGGTTCGTCAGAATATCCATCTGACGCGGCATCATCCTTGTCATAGTCAGAAAGCCTCCTCAGGATGGCTTCAATGGGGTCGCGAATCAGTTGCTCGTCAACTTCCACGTCGTAGCGCGCCGAGAGTTCGGCGGCCAGCACATCGGGGAAAGAGTTGAGCAGCTCCACTTTTGCAGCAGTGATCATTGCTTCAAAGCGTTCGATCAAATCAGCAGCGATGACCACCTCGCCAAGATCCTTGGCCATCGCGAGTTCTTCACGATCAGCGCGGATCCGATCGAGGCGATCGCGGGAAGATTCTTTTTTGCCGTTGAGTGCGGCTTGGTGCATCAGCCACTGAATCACGGCTTCGGTGTCGTATTGGTTTTCGTTGCCCCGACCGAGGCCGAACTCGGTCACAGGCATGCCGTCGTTCTGCCAGCGGGTCAGGGTGCGTTCATCGCGACCGACGATCTCGCTCAAGTCGGCCTTGCTGACTGTCCTTCCCATGTCTAACCCTTTGAAAAGACGGACATCCCTGTGAAATTCTCAGCTACAGAGATCCCGCGAGTTCCGTAACCCGTGTAGGGGGCGGCCCTCGGGGAGGACCCGGAAAAACCGGCGCCCCACCCTCGCCCCTGCCTCTCAGGTTCGGTCGGTCGATGCCGACTCGGAAAGGCCAAGCCGCTTGGCAGCCCAGCGTTCGTACAACCCGATGGCAACGTCCGCTCCGGCCATTGCAGTGAGGCATCCCAAGGCGCCCGCCGTCCAGATCGTCATGCCGGCCGCGATCATCAGCATCATCGCCGTCACCCCGCAGACAATGCAGGCCCCCGACCGAAGCGCGAGCCTGCGCAGCAACGCCCAGCCCCGGGCACCATCCTTGTCTGCTCGCCACATCTCACCGGATACGCCGCCGACCAGAGCCAGGACGATCACCAACCAGATCGGCATTTCTGCCAGCGCTTGCTGCTCATTTGTCATGTTGTGCCTCAAGTGAAGGAGCATGCCGAACACAAAAAAAGAAAACCCCGCCGGAGGGCAGGGTTTTCAATGTCGCGGCATACGCCAGGACGAAGTGCACAGCACGTGCTCGGGGAAGCGCCAAGGCGCAGAATCCATATCGTGGGGACTTTTTACCCCCTGAGTACGGAACCGAAAAGGGGGCATTTTCGGTTATCCAACTTGACGCAACTTTGACGCAACTTTGAGGAGACTTTGAGGTAAAGCGCCCCGACCAACGGTAAGCCACTTACGTGCGTCCTTGCGCTCGGCCAACACCTCAAAGAGTCGGACATGAAGACGGTGCACAAGATCGTAGTAGGTTTGCTTCGCCTTTGAGACGTAGCCCAGTTCGTGCATCTGCGCTGCCCATGTCGGTGCTGGGTCAAAGCCGTAACGCATAACTGCCAACTGTTGCAGCCTTTCACCCCGACCATCTTGCCGGGCAATCTCGGAAAGGGCGGCACCAATTTCCTGCGCAATTGCATCTGGACCCGCACCACCGCCGAGAAGGATCCGAGAACCGGGTGTGCCCCGCGGCGCACAACCGCCCCACTCCATGATTGTCGCCATCGGGCTACCCATGCCTCCCGCTTCACCGGCGTGTCGACATTGCTCGCCCCAATGTTTCAGCAACAACTCCATCGCCTCAATCATTGCCCTGCCCCCGTAAAACCCAACCCAACACAGAAACCGCAACCCGACACAAACCCAACACAGATAAATCCCTTTAAATTCAATGCCTCAATCAAACTTGAGTTGAGTGTGTTGGGTTTGTTGGGTTTATCAGTCTTCGCATAAGAAAAAATTCGTTCCGTTGAATTCGTTGCAAAGAACGTCATG
>JARDZH010000568.1 GCA_029240955.1 Pseudomonas sp.
GAGCGATTACGACAAGGAATATTCATGACCACCTTGATGGTGCAAGGCACGACATCAGACGCCGGCAAGAGCACGCTGGTGACGGCGCTGTGCCGCTGGCTGAAGCGCCAGGGTGTCGGCGTGGTGCCGTTCAAACCGCAAAACATGGCGCTCAACAGCGCGGTGACCGCCGACGGCGGCGAGATCGGTCGTGCTCAGGCGGTCCAGGCTCAGGCTTGCGGACTGCAGCCGCACACCGACATGAACCCGGTGCTGCTCAAGCCCAACAGCGACACCGGCGCGCAAGTGATCATTCACGGTCGCGCGGTGACCACCATGAACGCGGTCGCGTATCACGGTTACAAAGAGATCGCGATGCAAGCGGTGCTGGCCTCGCACCAGCGGCTGGCCGAGCAGTATCCGGTGATCATGGTTGAAGGCGCGGGCTCGCCGGCCGAGATCAACCTGCGCGCCAACGACATCGCCAACATGGGCTTTGCGGAAGCGGTGGACTGTCCGGTTCTGCTGATCGCCGATATCAACCGCGGCGGCGTGTTTGCGCATCTGGTCGGCACGCTGGAGTTGCTGTCGCCCAGCGAGCAGGCGCGGGTCAAAGGCTTCATCATCAACCGCTTTCGTGGCGACATCGCCTTGCTGCAACCGGGTCTGGACTGGCTCGAAGCGCGGACCGGCAAGCCGGTGGTCGGCGTGCTCCCTTACGTGATGGACCTGCATCTGGAAGCCGAAGATGGCCTGGATCAGCGCCAGACCGACAAGGTCGAGCAGGTGCTCAACGTGGTGGTGCCGATTCTGCCGCGCATCAGCAATCACACCGACTTCGACCCGCTGCGCCTGCATCCGCAAGTCAATCTGCAATTCATCGGCCCCGGTCAGGCCATTCCTGCTGCAGATCTGATCATCCTGCCGGGCTCCAAAAGCGTGCGCGGCGATCTGGCTCATCTTCGCGCCAACGGCTGGGACACCGCCATCGAACGGCATCTACGCTACGGCGGCAAACTGCTGGGCATCTGCGGCGGCTTGCAGATGCTCGGCGAGCAGTTGCATGACCCGCTGGGGCTGGAAGGCGCGGCCGGGTCGAGTCCCGGCCTGGGCCTGCTGGACATGAGCACAGTGCTCGAAGCCGAGAAACAATTACGCAATGTGCGCGGCACGCTGGCGCTGGAAGGCGTTGAGGTCAGCGGCTACGAAATCCACGCGGGCGTAACCACCGGCGCTGCGTTGGCGCGCGCCGCCGTGCAGCTGGACGACGGTCGCAGCGACGGCGCCTGGAGTGCTGACGGGCAAGTGTTCGGCACTTATCTGCACGGCCTGTTCGAATCGCCGCAGGCGTGCAGCGCTTTGCTGCGCTGGGCAGGGCTGGAAAACGTCGAGCAGGTCGACTATCACGCACTGCGCGAGCGCGACATTGAACGCTTGGCCGATCTGGTGGAAAACCATCTGGACGGCCGGCTGTTGCGCGAACTGTGCGGACTGAGCGAACTGGAGGCCGGTTGACATGCTGCAATTGATTCTCGGCGGTGCGCGTTCCGGCAAGAGCCGGCTGGCCGAACGACTGGCAGCCGAATCCGGGCTGCACGTCACGTATATCGCCACCAGTCAGCCGCTGGACGGAGAAATGAACCAGCGCGTCATGACCCATCGCCAGCGTCGCCCGGACAGCTGGGGTCTGGTGGAAGAGCCACTGGAACTGGCTCGCGTGTTGCGCGACAACGCCGCGCCCGGCCATTGCCTGTTGGTGGACTGCCTGACGCTGTGGCTGACCAATTTATTGATGCTCGACGATCAAGAGCGCCTGATTCGCGAGCGTGACGCACTGCTCGACACGATGGCGAGCTTGCCCGGCGAGATTCTGTTCGTCAGCAATGAAACCGGGCTGGGCGTTGTGCCGATGGGCGAACTGACCCGTCGCTATGTCGATGAAGCAGGCCTGTTGCACCAGGCCATTGCCGAGCGTTGCCAGCGCGTCGTGCTGACCGTGGCCGGCTTGCCCCTGACTTTGAAAGGAACCGCAGTATGAGTAATGCCTGGTGGCTCAAGCCCGCTCAAGCGATGAACGTGCCGATGCGCGAAGCGGCGCTGGCGCGGCAGCAGCAACTGACCAAGCCCGCCGGCTCGCTGGCGCAACTGGAGCGTCTGGCGATCCAGCTTGCCGGCCTGCAGGGGCGTGAAAAGCCCAGCGCCAACCAGCTATGGATCGCCCTTTTTGCCGGCGATCACGGCGTGGTCGCTGAAGGCGTGTCGGCCTATCCCCAGGAAGTGACCGGGCAGATGCTGCATAACTTCGTCAACGGCGGCGCGGCGATCAGCGTGCTCGCCCGGCAGTTGGCGGCTCAGCTGGACGTGGTCGATCTGGGCACCGTGTCGCCTGTGGATCTGCCCGGCGTTCGCCATCTTCGGCTGGGAGCGGGCACGGCCAACTTCGTGCAGTCGCCGGCGATGACGGCTGAGCAGGGTGCGGCGGCGCTTGAAGCGGGACGTGACAGCGTTCGGCGCGCCAAGGCTGCAGGCACCGAGCTGTTCGTCGGTGGTGAAATGGGCATCGGCAATACCACGGCCGCCAGCGCGGTGGCCTGCTCACTGCTCGAATGCCCTGCGCAACTGCTGGTAGGCCCGGGCACTGGGCTGAATGCCGACGGGATTGCGCACAAGACTCAAGTGATCAAGCGCGGGCTCGCGTTGCATGCCGAGCACGCCGGCGATCCGCTGCAAAGCCTGTTTTGTTTCGGCGGTTTCGAGATTGCCGCGCTGGTCGGTGCTTATCTGGCCTGTGCGCAGGAAGGCATCGTGGTGCTGGTGGACGGTTTTATCTGCAGCGTCGCGGCACTGGTGGCGGTGCGCTTGAATTCATCGTGCCGCGAGTGGCTGGTGTTCGGCCATCGCGGGGC
>JARDZH010000569.1 GCA_029240955.1 Pseudomonas sp.
GTGCGGCCGTTCAGCCGATCAGCACCAATCGCTCATTGATTGCCGCTTCAATACCGGCTGCGTCCAGACCGCATTCGGCCAGCATCTGTGCAGGTTTCGCGTGTTCCACATAGATGTCCGGCAGCCCCAGGTGCAGGACCGATTTCAGGATGTTTTCTCGCGCCAGGAATTCGCTGACCGCAGCACCCGCGCCGCCCATGATCGAGTTTTCTTCGATCGTGACGAGCAGCTCATGGTTGCCGGCGGCTTCGCGCACCAGCGCTTCGTCCAGAGGTTTTACGAAGCGCATGTCGATGACGGTCGCATCCAGCTTTTCTGCCACTACCAGCGCATCAGCCAGCTGCACACCAAACACCAGAATGGCTACGCCCTGGCCCTGACGGCGCACGATCCCTTTGCCGATTTCCAGCGGGTCAAGACCTTGGTCAATGGTAGCGTTCGGGCCAGTGCCGCGCGGATAGCGAACAGCCGCAGGACCGGCATGCAGGTAACCCGTGCTCAGCATCGTACGAAGTTCGTTCTCGTCGCTCGGGGTCATGATGACCATGCCCGGAATGCAGCGCAGATAAGACAGGTCGAAGCTGCCGGCGTGAGTCGGGCCGTCTTCGCCCACCAGGCCTGCGCGGTCGATGGCGAACAGCACGTCGAGGTTCTGCACCGCGACGTCGTGAACCAGCTGGTCGTAGCCGCGCTGCAGGAACGTGGAGTAGATCGCCACTACCGGTTTGCTGCCTTCACAGGCCATGCCTGCAGCCAATGTGACGGCGTGCTGCTCGGCGATAGCCACGTCGAAGTAGCGGTCCGGGAAGCGCTCGCTGAACGCTACCAGGTCCGAACCTTCCTTCATGGCCGGCGTGATGCCTACCAGGCGCGGATCGGCTTTGGCCATGTCACACAGCCACTGGCCGAACACCGCAGAGTACTTCGGTCCACCCGCTACTTTCGGAGCGGTTACCGGAGCATCGAGAGGTTCTAGCTTGGTGATGGCGTGGTAACCGATCGGGTCGACTTCCGCCGGCGCGAAGCCTTTGCCCTTTTTGGTGACAACATGCAGGAATTGAGGGCCCTTGAGGTCACGCATGTTGCGCAGCGTGGCGACCAGGGTCGGCAGGTCGTGGCCGTCGATAGGGCCGATGTAATTCCAGCCCAGCTCTTCGAACAACGTGCCGGGAACCAGCATGCCTTTGGCGTATTCCTCGGTGCGGCGGGCGATTTCCCACGCCCCAGGCAGACGCGACAGTACTTTCTTGCTGCCTTCACGCATGCTGCTGTAAGTACGGCTGGAAAGAATCTTTGCCAGATAATTCGACAGCCCGCCGACGTTACGCGAGATGGACATGTCGTTGTCGTTGAGGATCACCAGCATGTCGGCGGCGACTTCGGGCGCGTGGTTGAGCGCCTCGAAAGCCATGCCCGCGGTCAGCGCACCGTCGCCGATCACGGCAATGGACTTGCGCTCGCTGCCTTGCAGGCGCGCAGCGATCGCCATGCCCAGCGCGGCGCTGATGGAGGTGCTGGAATGCCCGACACCAAAGGTGTCGTATTCGCTCTCGCTACGGCGAGGAAAGGCAGCAACACCATCCTTCTGGCGCAATGTCGGCATGCGCTCGCGACGGCCGGTGAGAATCTTGTGCGGGTAAGCCTGATGGCCGACGTCCCACACCAGACGGTCGTCCGGCGTATCGAATACGTAATGCAGCGCAATGGTCAGCTCGATTACGCCGAGGCCGGCACCAAAGTGCCCTCCGGTCTGGCCGACGGAGTAAAGGAGTTCCAGGCGCAATTCATCGGCCAGGGTTTCCAGCTCGGCTTCGCCCAGGCGGCGCAGTCCGTCCGGCGTATTGGCGCGGTCGAGCAGCGGCGTAAGCGGGCGCTCGCGGGGGATCTCTTTAAACGTCGTGGGCATCAGGCGAATCGTTATAAGTAAAAGAGGCGGCAGTTTACCTTATGCATCGCAAGCTGCCCATGAAGTGCGTCGGCGTATGGATGCCAACTGCAATCGATTTGTAACGGTTGAGACCGGACAAATGTCAGTAGATTCATCCGGTGTGCTATCGGCGGGCCTTGTCAGTTGCGGCGTTCGACAATGTAGCAGGCCAACTGGCGCAGCGGTTCCGCCGTGTCGCTGAATTCACTCAGCGCGTTGAGCGCTTGGTCACGCAACTCCAGTGCATAGCTTTTGGCAGCTTCCAGCCCCAGCAGCGCCGGGTAGGTCGGTTTGTCCCGGGCGATGTCGGCACCCTGACGCTTGCCAAGCGTCGCTGTGTCGCTCTCGACATCCAGAATATCGTCCTGCACCTGAAAGGCGAGACCGACCGCACGCGCATAGGTCTGCAAAGCATCGAGACGCTGCGGGTCCGCATTGCCACTGGCAAGAGCGCCCAACCGCACGCTGGCTTCGATCAACGCACCTGTCTTGTGCCGGTGCATGTATTCCAGTGCCGCTTGATCCAGTTTCAGACCCACTGAGCCCAGGTCGATCGCCTGGCCGCCGACCATGCCGGCCGGTCCGGCGGCTTGCGCCAGCGCGCGAACCATCGACAGGCGCGTTTCGGCATCACGGGATGTCAGGGCAGGATCGAGCAGAGCGGTGAAAGCCAGACTCTGCAGACCATCGCCCGCCAGAATCGCGCAAGCCTCGTCGAACGCCTTGTGCGTAGTGGGCTGACCGCGGCGCAGATCGTCGTCGTCCATTGCCGGAAGATCGTCATGGACGAGCGAGTAGGCGTGAATCAGCTCTACCGCGCATGCAGCACCGTTAGCGTCTTCGGCGCGGCCGCCCAATGCTTCGCATGCGGCGTAGGCCAGCAGCGGGCGTACTCGCTTGCCGCCGTTCATTACGCTGTAGCGCATCGCCTCGTAAAGACGGTCGAGTTCCGG
>JARDZH010000570.1 GCA_029240955.1 Pseudomonas sp.
GCCTTCACGGCTGCCACAACCCCTCCCCGCCATCCAGCTTGCGATTGAGAAAGGTCGCAGCGCTGATCAGCGCCAGGTGACTCAACGCTTGCGGCGTGTTGCCCAGATGCCGGCCGTAGCTGTCGAACTCCTCGGCATACAACCCGAGCGGATTGGCGTACCTCAGCAACTGCTCGAACTCCAGCTGCGCTTTCTCGACCCTGCCCGCCCGGGCCAGGCATTCGACGTACCAGAAGGAACAGGCCACGAACGCGCCTTCGGTCCCCTCCAGTCCGTCATTGTGAGAATCGTCGTTGCGATAGCGATAGACCATCCCGTCGCGCACCAACGAATGCTCGATGGCCTCCAGGGTGGCCAGCCATTTAGGATCACTGGCGCCGACAAACCGTACCAACGGCATCAACAACATCGCCGCATCCAGGCTACGACTGCCTTTGTATTGCACGAAATGGCCCAGCTCGTCGTCCCAGAAATGCTCCCAGATATCGTCGTGGATCGCCTGACGCACATTGTCCCAGCGCTCGAACGGCGCGGGCAGTGAGCGCTTCTCGGCCAGACGCAAGGCGCGGTCCAGCGCAACCCAGCACATCAGCCGCGAGTGCAGGAAATGCTGGTCTTCGCCGCGCTTTTCCCAGATACCGACGTCGCGGTCGCTCCAGTGCTCGCACACATAATCCACTTGCCGGACTGCATGGCCCCAGCCGTCGTGGGAGATGGCTTCGCCGTATTTGTTGGCCAGGTAGACCGCGTCCATCAGCTCGCCATAGATGTCGAGTTGCACCTGGTCGTAGGCGCCGTTGCCGATGCGCACCGGCTGCGCGCCGCCGTGTCCGGCGAGGTGATCCAGGCTGGTCTCCGGCAGTTCGTGCTGGCCTTCCAGCGAGTAGAGAATGCCAAGCTTTTCACAGCCGCCAGCGCAATCGTCGAGACGTCTGCGCACCCAGCGCATGTAGGCATTCGCCTCACTGGTGTAGCCCAGCCGCATGAATGCGTACACCGTGAACGATGCGTCGCGGATCCAGGTGTAGCGGTAGTCCCAGTTGCGCTCGCCGCCACGGGTTTCCGGCAGGCCGAACGTGGCGGCTGCAATGATGCCGCCGTGCTTGCGTGAGGTCAGCAGCTTGAGCGCCAGCGCGGAGCGGGTGACCATCTCGCGCCAGCGCCCGCGGTACTGGGTTTGCCGGCTCCACTGGCGCCAGAACTTGAGCGTGTCTTCGTAATACTGGGTGCACTGGCCGGCTGCAACACGCTGATCATCGATGCCGCCAAGGATGAACTCGACCACCTGCCCTTCCTTGATCTCGAAATCGGCACAGGCGGTGTGTCCGTCGACTTCAAGCGGTGTGCTGGCCGAGAGGCGCATGCCGGGCTGCCCCGGAGCCTGGAAGCACACGGCGTTGCCTTCGGCATGCGCGGTGGTTTCGGCGCGGCTGTAGTCCATGCGTACGCGGCAGCGCATGCGCATCCGGGCCGAGCCGCCGTGCGCCTGAACCCGGCGTACCAGCCGCGGCAAGTCATCGGGGTTTTGCCCGATGGGCATCAGGTCGGTGACTTCGACGATGGCCTGCTTGTCGATCCAGCGGGTCTGCAGCACGTTAGTGTCGGGCAAGTAAATCTGCAGGCGGCGAGCCTCTGGCAGGTCGGGGGCGAGCTGGAAGATCCCGGCTTCGTTGCTGTCGAGCAGCGCGCTGAAGATCGAAGGGCTATCGAAGTCGGGCCAGCAGCAGAAGTCGATGCTGCCCGTGTCGGCCACCAGGGCCGCGCTGCGCATGTCGCCGATGATGCCGTGGTTTTCTATCGGGTTCTGGGCTTCTTCCAGCAGGTCAAGGTCAGCCATTGCCACGGAACTCCGGATAGAGACTCATGCCACCGTCGATGAACAGGGTACTGCCGTGCACGTAATCGGAGGCGTCGGACGCCAGCCAGACCACGGCGTTGGCCACGTCCTGCGGATCGCCGACCCGGCCGTACGGAATCAGCTCCAGCAGCTTCTTTTCCGCGTCGCCGGCTCTGGCGTCTTCGTTGATCGGCGTGCTGATCGCGCCGGGGGCGACGCTGTTGACGCGAATTTTCCGCTCGCCGACTTCCTGGGCAAGGCTGCGCATCAGCAAGTCAACGCCGCCCTTGGAGGCCGCGTAGTTGGCATGCCCTGCCCACGGGATCAGCTGGTGGACCGAGCTCATGTGGATGATCTTGCCCATGGCCCGCGAAACGTCCGGGCGCATGCCTTGGGCGATGAACTGACGAACCGCCGCGCGGGCGCAGAGAAACTGTCCGGTCAGGTTCACGTTGATGACGGTGTTCCAGTCCTCAAGCGTCATGTCGACGAAGGCGGCGTCTTTCTGCAGGCCGGAGTTGGCGAGCAGAATGTCCAGCGCGCCGAACGCTTCGAAGGTCTTGGCGAACAGCCGCTCCACCTCGTCCTCTTTCGAAACATCGGCACCGATGGCGATCGCCTGACCGCCGGCGTTGCGAATCTCGTCGACCAGCGCTTCGGCAGGCTCGGCCTTGGAATGGTAGTTGATCACCACCGAAGCCCCCGCCTCGGCCAAGGCGCGTGCTGCGCTGGCGCCCAGGCCGGAACTGGCGCCGGTGACCAGTGCGACTTGTTGCTTGAGTGAGATATGCATCGTGATTCAGCCTCGAAGTAAGCACCTAGATGCTGACTGGCGAGGCTAAAGGGAAGTTCAAAGCAGCTGAGCCTCAGGGCGCCGGGTTAGGCTGCGCCGTGTGGATCGCTTCGATGCCGGCGATGACTTCGTCGGACAGCGTGAGCTCGATGCTCGCCAGGTTGATTTCCAGTTGCTGCAAGTTGGTCGCGCCAATGATGTTGCTGGTCACGAACGGACGGCTGGTGACGTACGCCAGTGCCATCTGCGA
>JARDZH010000571.1 GCA_029240955.1 Pseudomonas sp.
GTTGCCCGGCCCGATCCAGACGCCCATTTCCAGCTCGTAATCGAGCCGTTTGCAAGGCCCGAAAGCCGGTTCTTGCGCACCCGGCGGTAACGTCTGACCGTTGGGACGATGAATGGCCGTGCCGGAAACGCATAGCGTGGAAGCCCGTCCGTGGTAACCGATGGGCACGTACTTGTAGTTGGGCAGTAACGGATTGTCAGGACGAAACAGCTTGCCGACATTGGTTGCGTGATGAATGCCGACGTAAAAATCGGTGTAATCCCCGACGCGCCCGGGCATGTGCATCTGGCACTGGTCCATTGGGTGAAGGAAGTCCTGGGAAGCGGCCTGCAGGCGAGCGACGTGCGGGTTGGTTTGGTCCAGCAACGCCAGCAGCGCTTCTCGCAACACGACGCGCGCACCGGTGCCAAGCGCGAAGAAATCGTTAAGCTGCGGCCGAGCGGCAACGTATGCCACCTCGCGCGCCTCGCCCTCGACAAGCCTGGCGTCCGCCACGGCTTGAAGGTCAAGGATGAAATCCCCGATTGCCACCCCACCTTTTGGGCCCGTATCGCTCCGGCTGAATACGCCAAACGGCAGGTTCTGAATCGGGAAATCCGCATGGCCATTGGCGGTCGCCACCCAGCTGCGGCGCTCTGATACTGAATTCATTGCAGGCCTTCCTTGTTGAACGTTCTGGCGATGCCGTTCCAGCAGGCATCGTAATCGGCTTGCAATTCGCTGCAGGCCAGAGCGTGCCGGCTCGGACGCAGCACCTTGCCGGTCTCGAACATGAACGCCATGGTGTTTTCGATCTTCTGCGGTTTGAGTTCGGCGGCCATGGCTTTCACGGCAGTGGCGTTGTCCGGTCCGTGGGCGCTCATGCAGTTGTGCAGTGACGAGCCGCCCGGCATGAAGCCTTCTGCCTTGGCGTCATACTCACCCTCGATCAGGCCCATGAATTCGTTCATGACGTTGCGGTGGAACCAGGGCGGCCGAAACGTGTTTTCTGCCACGAGCCAGCGCGGCGGAAAGATCACGAAATCCACGTTGGCCTGCCCCTCGACCTGGCCGGGCGACGTCAGCACGGTAAAGATGGACGGGTCGGGATGATCGAAGCTGATGGTGCCCAGCGTGTTGAAGCGGCGCAGGTCATATGTGTAGGGCACGTTATTGCCGTGCCATGCCACCACGTCAAACGGGGAATGATCCAGTTGTGTCACCCATAGCTCGCCGAGAAATTTCTGCACCAGTTCGGTCGGCGCAGTGCTGTCTTCGTACCAGGCCACCGGCGTCTGAAAATCCCGCGGGTTCGCCAACCCGTTGCTGCCGATCGGCCCCAGATCCGGCAGGCGCAGTGCACAACCATGGTTTTCACAGACATAGCCGCGGGCGTGGTCATCAAGCAACTCGACCCGGCACTTCATACCGCGGGGAATGACCGCGATTTCCTGCGGCCCGACGTCCAGACGTCCCAGCTCGGTGACGATGCGCAGCCGCCCTTGCTGGGGCACCACCAGCCATTCGCCGTCAGCATTGAAAAACGCCCGCTGCATTGAAGTATTGGCCGCGTACACATAGACGCTGACCCCCTCCGCCTGTTCAGCTGGCGATGTGCTTGCCAGACCCATCAGGCCGTCGAGGAAATCAGTAGGTTCAACGGGAATCCGGAAGGCATTCCAGCGCAACCGGTTAGGGGTAATCGCGCCCTGCTCCAACCCGACGATCTGTCGTCCGGCCTTCTCGTAGCGCGGATGCGCTGCGGAAGGCTGAATCCGGTACAGCCAGCTTCGCCGGGCTTCGCTGCGAGGGACCGTGAACGCCGTGCCGGACAGCTGCTCTGCATACAGACCCAGAGGGTGCTGCTGCGGGGAATTACGACCCTCAGGCAATGCGCCCGCCAGGGCCTCACTGCTGAACTGGTTGCCGAACCCTGACTGATACATCAGCGGTTCGGCTGCGGATGAGTTGGGCATGTGAACCTCTTGTTGTTATCGACCCTCTCAGGTCGACGCGCATCGTCGTAACCTGATTACGGATAACGTAATTTGAGTTTGAAATCCGGTCAAGCTATAAAGCTTGCCTTTTCCAGATGGCGTGTTGCCCTTATGACGAACGAAACTGAAAGCGCTAATGGCGCTCGCCAGCAGAAGGTGCAAGCCGCCGAAGTGGGCCTTGGCGTCCTCAAGGCCTTGGCTGAACTGGCGCCATCGACTTCGCTGTCGAAGCTGGCCGAACGCCTCGGGATGCCGGCCAGCAAAGTGCATCGCTACCTCCAGGCGCTTACCGCCAGCGGCTTTGCCGAGCAGGACACGGTCACCAACCATTACGGGCTGGGGCGCGAGGCACTGCAGGTCGGCCTGGCTGCGCTGGGCAAGCTCGACGTGTTGAAGGTGGCGGCCGCTCATCTCGCAGCGCTGCGCGACGAACTCAATCAGACCTGCTTTCTGGCGGTCTGGGGCAATAAAGGCCCCACGGTGGTGTACGTTGAGCCCTCACTGGGCGCTGTCACACTGGTTACGCAGATCGGCTCGGTCTTGCCGCTGCTCGGCTCGTCCACCGGACTGGTGTTCGAAAGCTTTCTCGGTTTTGCCGAGACGGCTGCACTGCGCGACGAGGAATCGCCTCGGCTCAGCGATCAACAACGCAAGGACGTCGACGAGCATGTGCGGCAGATACGCGAAACCGGCGTGCACGAGATCCAGGGCCTGCTGATGCCGGGCATCAACGCTGCCTCCGCACCGTTATTCGCCATGGACAACAAACTCGTAGGGGTCGTGACGGTCGTCGGTTCGGGCTCGGTGCTGACCGACCAGACTCAGGCAACTGCAGCGAGGCGCTTGCATGCGACCGCCGCAGCCATCAGTCAGCGCATGGGTGGATCGATGCCCAGTGCTCG
>JARDZH010000572.1 GCA_029240955.1 Pseudomonas sp.
TGAAGAAGAAGCGGCTGCCTACATCAAGGCTAACGTGACCAAGCCGGTTGTTTCCTACATCGCTGGTGTGACTGCTCCTCCGGGCAAGCGCATGGGCCACGCAGGTGCAATCATCTCCGGCGGCAAGGGTACTGCGGACGAGAAGTTCGCGGCTCTGCAGGACGCGGGCGTCAAGACCGTGCGTTCGCTGGCTGATATCGGCAAGGCGCTGTCCGAGCTGACCGGCTGGCCGACCAAGTAAGCTTCGCTTACGTATCGCGCTAGCAGCAAAGGCCACCTTCGGGTGGCCTTTGTCGTTTCTGGTGTTCAGTGACGTCGCGAGCTTCGCTCCCTCCGGCCTGCACCAACGTCGCGTTCGCGGTGTTTGTGAGATTGATGCAGGGCGCCTGAAGTACGTGGCACGCCGATTTCACCGCGTTATATTCATCGCCAGCAAGCTGGCTCCTACAGGTCTGCGTTCAACCCGAGGAGTGCGCCGGGGGAAGGCGTAGGAGCCAGCTTGCTGGCGAGACGTCATCACGAGCAACACAAATGAGAGGGGCGTCAACCGAACCATGGCTCAATGTCAGGCGGCGTCGAGACTGTCAAAATTCAAAAACCCAGCACCAATCCTGTGGGAGGGAGCGAAGCTCGCGACAGCGGTTCATCATTCCACGAGAAGCGGCTGTCGACCCTTCCATGTCATGCCATCGTGCATTCCCACGGTGCGCGTCGTCGCACTGTTGCCCCTTGCTAGTGCGTTTTGGTGCGCTTTTCGTTAGGCTAGCGACCCTCTAGCGCCGTCCGGTTCCCACAAGGAGTCGTAGCGCTCGCTGCCGGCCCTATGAGGGTGGGCGGTTTTTTCCCTAACTCGCGGGAACACCTTCCTTCCTTAATATTGATCCGGTAGTGGTTTTCCTTGATGAAAGTGTTGAAAGGCCAGGACATTCTGGCGCTTGGTTTCATGACGTTTGCCCTGTTTGTCGGGGCCGGTAACATCATCTTCCCCCCTATGGTTGGCCTCGAAGCCGGTCCGAATGTATGGATCGCGGCGCTAGGCTTTCTCGTAACCGCAGTCGGTCTGCCAGTGATCACTGTCATTGCGCTGGCCAAGGTCGGTGGTGCGATGGACAGCCTGAGCAGCCCGATCGGCAAGATTGCCGGCGGTCTGCTTGCCGCAGTCTGCTATCTGGCAGTCGGCCCGCTGTTCGCCACGCCGCGTACGGCCACGGTGTCATTTGAAGTCGGACTCGCACCGCTGACCGGCGAGAGCCCGATGGCGCTGTTCCTCTACAGTCTGGTGTATTTCCTGGTGGTGTTCTGGGTGTCGCTGTATCCCGGCCGCCTGCTGGACACCGTGGGTCGCTTCCTCGCGCCGCTCAAGATCATCGCTCTGGCGATTCTGGGGGTCGCGGCGTTCGTGCTGCCAGTAGGTGACATCGGGCCGGCGCAACCGGCGTATGTCACCGCGCCGTTTTCCCAAGGCTTCATCAACGGCTACCTGACCATGGATACGCTGGGTGCGCTGGTGTTCGGCATCGTTATCGTCAATGCCATCCGTTCGCGGGGAGTTGAGTCGCCGAAGCTGATCACTCGGTACGCGATCATCGCGGGCCTGATCGCCGGCGTCGGCCTGGCACTGGTGTACATCAGTCTGTTCCGCCTGGGTTCGGACAGCCATGCGGTGGCAGCCGGCGCCCAGAACGGCGCGGCGGTCTTGCATGCTTATGTCCAGCACACCTTCGGTTCGATGGGCAGCGGCTTCCTGGCGGTCCTGATTTCGCTGGCCTGTCTGGTCACTGCGGTTGGTCTGACCTGCGCGTGCGCTGAGTACTTCAGCCGCGTCCTGCCGCTGTCGTACAAGACCCTGGTGATCATCCTCGCGGTGTTCTCGCTGCTGGTGTCCAACCTGGGGCTGACCAAGCTGATCCAGTTCTCGATCCCGGTGCTGACCGCAATCTATCCGCCGTGCATCGTGCTGGTCGGGTTGAGCTTTTGCAAAGAACTGTGGAACAACCAGTCGCGGGTCGTGGCGCCGGTGATGCTGGTTGCGCTGATCTTCGGCCTGATCGATGCCCTCAAGGGCGCGGGGCTTGGCACGCATCTTCCAGCTGTGCTGCTGGATCTGCCGCTGAGCGAGCAGGGCCTGGCTTGGCTGGTGCCAGCCGTTGCAACTCTGGTGGTTGCAGTGGTCGTGGATCGCATCATGGGTCAGCGCGAAGAGGCGCTGGTATAACCATCGGTGTGAAAGTTCGACTCGCTCATCCCAACTTTTGATGCTGAGTCCTGAAACTAATAAAGCCCGCTTCAAGCGGGCTTTATTATGTGTATCGACTCTGTACGGCTTATTTGTTCGGTGTGGCTTCCGGTGCCGGAGCCGGCGCCTGGTTGTTATTCTCGGTGGCGCGCTCTTGCGCAGCTTCTGCGTTCTTCTGAGCGGCTTCCTGGCTTTCCTTGGCCGCGTCGTTCACCTTCTCCTGAGCCTTCTCCATCGACTCCTGGGACTGTTGAGCCGCTTTGTTGGCGTCTTGTTGAGTGTCTTCGGATTTCTTGTCACAGGCAGCGAGGCCCAGGGTGGCAGACAGCATCAGGGCATAGGCTAAAGATTTACGCATGGGTACTTCTCCTTATTAAAGTAGCTACGAGGCTAAGAGCCTTGCGCTCGAAGTTAAGTTCCAATGCTGCAACAGATAATCCGTCGGTCGCTGTATCGATATATTTAAACGGTTCAGCGCGGCCGCATTGATAACTCTGTACATTAACGCGAGCTGTTACATATAGCTCTGCAAGGCTGCGTCAGCCTTGGCGTGGTTTCGCGCGGGCCGGCGAGTCGTTCGTTGCGATCG
>JARDZH010000573.1 GCA_029240955.1 Pseudomonas sp.
GACAGCCCAGACGGGCGTCGTCGATCTGAACCTCACCAGCCTGCACAACATCGAGAACGTCACGCTGGGCGCCACCGGCGCCTTTACTGTGCTGGGCAACGCCCTGAACAACACCCTCACCGGCAATACCGCCAACAACATTCTGGACGGTGGCGCAGGGGCCGATACCTTGACCGGTAACGGGGGTGCTGACACTTTTGTATTCGCAACCGTCAACGAAATGGGCATTGGTCTCAATAGAGACGTCATCACCGATTTCAACAGCCTGCAAGGCGACAAAATCGACCTGACGAAATTCGATGCCAACTTGCTGGCTTCCGGCTTCAACGGATTCAGCTTCATCGGCGGGGCAGACTTCACCGGCGCAGGCCAGTTACGCTTCGTCGACCACGTATTGTCGGGCAATGTCAGCGGAAACGCCGGTGCGGATTTCGAAATCCAACTGGTCGGCGTGAACAGCTTCAGCGCCAGCGATCTCGTGGCGTGATACCTCAGGTAACGCAAGCAAACCTGTGAAAATGCCCCGACCGGTTCGGGGTATTTTTCATTGGCATTCACCACGACTAAACCAGCATACCCAACTCTTTTGCCCGGGCCACCGCCTGTGTACGTCGCTCCACGCCAAGCTTACTGTTGATGTGGCTGGCGTGGGTTTTTACCGTGTGCAATGAAATGAACAGTTGCTCACTGATTTCCTGATTTGAACAACCCTGTGCGATCAGGCGTAACACGGACAGCTCCCGGGTGCTAAGTTGTTCGGCAGTGCCGGACTCGACGACTGGACGCACTGTTGCCAGCGGACAGTGATCGAGCAACTTTTGCCCAGCCAATGTCGGCGAAGCCAGCAGTTGGCCGCGCAACCAATCCACATGTCCTTTCGCCAATGCCTCGAAAGGCTGCAACACGCCACCGGCCGCCGCCTCCAGTGCCTGGTTCAATGTTTTTCTGGCCTCGGGCTCACGCCCCCCCATCAGCAGCAACGCCACCTTCTGCGTCAACGCCATCACACTGAGTAACTGCCGCCCGGTTTGCTGACCGTTTTCATGCAATACATTCAGCCGCCCTTCGGCGAGCATGGGTTGCCCCTGAATCATGTCGAGCAACGCCTGCTGCAATTCAACATGCAACGGCAACTGAGGGTGAAACTCCGGCGGCGCAGCGGCACGCTCGCCCGTGTAGGTCTGCCCCAGTCGCGCCAGCCAAGCCTCGGCCAGATCGGTACGCCCCTGCGCCAGCCACAGTTCGCATTTGACCAGGGTGATCATCGCCAGATAGTAGATCGGCGGCACGTCCCAGATATGCATCAGGCGTTCGGCTTCGGCGAGTTCGGCAAAAGCCTTGGCGAACTCGCCGCAGCTGCCATCCAGTCGAGCGATGACGCAATGACCGATCAGTACACTGATATCGCGACAGGCCCGTGCCTCGCCGATGCCAGCCAGCAAACGCACGCGCGCGGCCTGAGGCTGCAAGCGCATGGCCAACAGAAAACCCTCGTACAGGGTCAGCCGCGCGCGCACTGCGTACAGACGTTGCGGTGATAAGCCGCGCAAGCGTTCCAGCCCCTGATGAACGTCATCGAGAGCGCGCAGGATTTCGCCGCGCGCCTGCAACACTCGCGCGCGATCGTAATGTGCCAGCGCTTCGAACAACGGATTGCCGACGCGCTGCGCCAGCTCCAGGGATTCACGGTTGAGGCCGCGGGCACGCCACAGATCGCCGTCGGCAATGGCCAGATTGGACAAGGTCGATAGACACATCAGCCGCTGGCCATAGCGTTTGGCCGGCAGGCTTTCCAGCGCTTCGGTGCAGTATCTGATCGTCAACTCACGATGCCCGCGACCACGGGCAATGATCCCGCTCAGCGCCAGCCATTGCGCCAGCATCGACTTCTGCGCGGTAGCGGAAGGCGCCGGCAGGAAGCGGCTCAGGTGACTGGACAATTCTTCGGCGGCATCAAGCTGGCAGGCCAGCCCCAGCGCCCAGCTGTACAACACGATCAAACGCGGGGTGCTGATCAACAGGCTGTCGGGCAAGTCCATTTTCCAGCGCAGCAGCATGCCGACGTTCTGCTCGGCCAGCAGTTGTTCCTCCGACAGGTTCTGCACCAGGTTCGCCGCGACATCGAGATGCCCGGCACGCAAGGCCTGCTCCACCGCTTCGTCGAGCAAGCCCTGCGCATTGAACCAGCGGCAGGCGCGCAAATGCAGGGTGGCGTTGGGCACCATCGCCTGGGCGATTGGCCGGCTGCGCAACAAGTCCGAGAACAAATGGTGATAACGATACCAGTGGCCGTGCTCGTCCAGCGGCACCAGAAACACCTGATGGGCGAGCAGAAAACGCAGGATCTCGGCGCTGTCATGGGCCTCGCGGACAGCGTCGCACAGCTCGCTGCAAAAGCGTTCCTGCGGGGCAGTTTCGTAGAGAAAGGATTGCACTTCGGCTGGCAGGCAATCGATGACTTCTTCGAGCAGATAGTCGCGAATCAGCCCTTCCCCGCCGTTCAGTGCTTGCGGCAGCGCTGAATCGTTGCCCGCCTCGGCCACCGCCAGCAACCAGAAGCGCAGACCGGCGACCCAGCCTTCGCTGCGCTGGATCAGATTTTCCAGCGCTTCACCACGCAGAGAGCTGCTGTGACGGTCGAGCAAGGTCAGGGCTTCGTCATGAGTCAAGCGCAAATCCTGTTCGTGCAGCTCGAGCAACTGGCGGGACAGGCGCAAACGCGCCAGGTGCCAGTCCGGGCGCTGCCGACTGGTGACCATCACCAGCAAGCGTTCTGGCAGATGATTGAGGAAAAATTGCAGGCAACGATCCAGCACCGGCCCTTGGGCAAGGTGGTAATCGTCGAGTACCAGCAGCAACGGTGCAGCAGG
>JARDZH010000574.1 GCA_029240955.1 Pseudomonas sp.
GCATATTCCATTCGCAAAGGTTTGAAGGCGCTACGCCGTTATTTTAGCGGGTCCTTAGACGGGGAACGTATGAGCATTTATATACTTATGGAGTTTCAGTCCAGTGGTTATAACCAAACGTAATCACTATAAGCCAATTGAGAAGCATTCTTCGGCAGGCCATCAGCGGGCCAGCAGGCGATGTGCTCCCTCTTGCACGCCGGTCACACCCAAGGTGTCGGGCAAGCAGTCGGGAGCAAGTAGCATGATTAGTGAGCAAAACGTCCCGATACGAAGTGCTGCACATCGTTGAAGCCCGGCGTGGAGGCATGACCCGGCGTCACGAGCGAGTCAATAAAGGCCTCGTCTTCGGCCGTGATCTTTACGTCCAGCGCGCGGGTGTAACTGTCCCACTGCTGTTCGGTGCGCGGCCCGACGATGGCGGAACTGACCGCCTGGTTGTTGAGCACCCACGCAATGGCGAACTCGACGGTGCCAACGCCTTTCTCCTGAACATAGGCCTGGATCTGCTGCGCGATGTGCAAGGACTCTGCTCGCCACTCAGTTTCGAGAATGCGCTTGTCTTGGCGGCCGGCCCGGCTTTCGCTATCTGGCGTTACGTCCGGCGCATACTTGCCGCTCAGTACCCCGCGTGCCAGCGGGCTGTAGGGCACAACCCCAAGACCATGAAAGGCAGCGGCAGCGATCTGCTCGGTTTCCGCCTGACGATTGACGATGTTGTACAGCGGCTGGCTGATAACAGGCTTATCCACCCCAAGACGCTGGGCCACATTGACGATCTCGGCGATGCGCCAGCCACGGAAGTTCGACACGCCCCAATAGCGGATCTTGCCCGAGCGGATCAAATCGCCAATGGCCGAGACCGTGACCTCAAGTGGCGTGTCGTGATCTTCTTTGTGCAGGTAATAGATATCGAGGTAATCGGTTCCGAGGCGACGCAAGCTGTTCTCGACAGCATTGAAGATGCGCTTGCGACTCAGACCCGCCCGATTGGGCACGCCATCGGCCGGTCCGATAGCAACCTTGGTAGCAAGCACCCATTCGTCTCGACGCGCTGCGATCGCTTTGCCAACGATCTCTTCCGACCGACCCGCGTTGTAGACGTCTGCCGTATCCACGAAGTTGACGCCCTGGTCCCAGGCCTTGTGGATGATCCGCGTCGAGTCTTCAGCGCTGGTCTGCTCACCGAACATCATCGAGCCAAGCGTCAGGGTTGAGACTTTCAGGCCGGAGCGGCCTAGGGTTCGATAGATCATTACGAGATCCTCCATGTCATTGACGGGATGTAAGCGGGGCATACTGGCCGCGATGCGGCGAAGTGGGAAAGACTGAAAAACGAGGTCTTTAGAAGGATAGGGTTTATCAGACTGTGGGCGCGGTCATGCGTCGAACCGTTGCAGACCAGAACCGGCCGGGGGCCGGTCCGTGGTCGGTTGGCTTAGCCCGTTACTTTTGCAGAGCTGGCAGGCCCCACGCTTCCAGTGGGAATTCTGCGAGCGATGACAGCAACAGGTCAGCGTGTTCGTATTGCTCGACCGGCATGTGCGAGTCAGGCACTGCAACGGCAGCCATGCCGGCAGCCTTGGCAGCGGTCACGCCGAACGGCGAGTCTTCGAACACCAAACAATCCTGTGGCGCAACACCGAGCCGCTCAGCCGCAACCAGGAAGATATCCGGAGCCGGTTTGGCGGCGCCCACCTGCGGATCGTCGGCCGTTACGATCGTATCGAACAGCTCGAACCAGGCCGTGTGCAGGGTCGTCTTGGCCTTGAAGTAATGCACCGAAGAACTGGTGCCGACCGCGATCGGAATATCATTGGCTGCCAAGTGACGCACCAGCGCTTCTGCGCCAGGCATCGCTGGCGAGCGCGGAAAGCGTTCGTCGAGCATTGGCTCACGTGTTTCGAGAAACTCGTCGACGGAGATCGGGAGCTCCAGCGCGTCAATCACATAGCCTGCGAAGTCCCGAGCACCCCGGCCGATGGTGTGTTGCTTCACCGACCAGTCAAAGGTCTTGCCGTAACGGCTGGCGATTGCGTGAGTGACTTCGGTGTAGATGCCCTCGGTATCCAGCAGCAGGCCATCCATATCGAAGATCACGGCCTTGATCGGGCGTCGCTCGTTTTGCGGTGCACTCATGTCGTCATATCCGTTAACCCATTCGTGACCAGACTAACGGTTCCGCCAAGACCATGGCTAGCCCCCCGATATATGCAGACCAGCCGGGGTAACGAACGTGACAACGCCCGGTCCAACCCAAATTCAAAAAGCGCACGCCGCCACATTACGCACCTAGAGCGCTGGGCCGGAATCGGTTGCCGGTGATAATCTTCCGAGTCTTTTCGACAGCGTCTCAGACTGTCATCCCGCGATTCGCGCTTTGTCGCGGGCAGGGAAGACCCACTCACTTACATGGACATTTCGAGTCACTATGAACAAGACAGCAGGCATAGCAGTAGGCGTCGTTGTCGTCGCTGGCGCATTGGTCACCGGCGGCGCCTGGTACACAGGCACCCAGCTGGAAGGGGCCCTGAAGGACGCAATCCAGAAAGCCAACCAGGAACTGACCCAGACGTTCAAGGGCACCAACACCAGCGTCGCGGTGGAGATGGTGTCTCTGGATCGTCACCTCTTCAGCAGCACCGCCCGCTACCGCGTCGACATCCAGAATCTTGCCGACAGCAGCCAGAGTGCAGAGATGCAGTTCGTCGACAATATCGAGCACGGCCCGCTGCCATTGTCGCGGTTGAAAACCTTGAATCTCATGCCGGTCATGGCGTTGAGCAACTTCGAGATGGAAAAGACCGAAAGCTGGGAGAAGTGGTTTGCCCTGAGCAAGGACGTCGCGCCCATCAAAGGGCAGGCGAG